>CACZTH010000139.1 GCA_902784035.1 uncultured Eubacteriales bacterium | reverse complement strand
GCAGGCGAAATCCCTGGCGAGCGTGGGGAACTACATCCTGTCTGAGACAGCGGATGGGCGCCAGTCGCTCTACGCGATCATCGAGACAGAGGACAGTACGGAAGACGCCCGTATCACGGTCTACGGCGAAGATGACGGCATGGAGCTGATCAACAATACTTTCAGCGCGTCTGCCGCGACGGAGGCGCATCCGATCGCTTGGTACATAAATACCCTCATCTACAACTCGGACTTCGAGATCGGCGTCAATGAGATCCCCTCCAGGACCAGGAAGCTGTCCTGGGATGGAGAGGACACTGCCGCCGCCAGGATCCAGTCTGTGGCGACTCAGTTTGACGCTGAGATCTCCTACCGCTTCGAGGTGGATGGGCTGACCGTCAAGCACCGGTATCTGGACATCAGAGAAGCCGTAGGAGCGGAAACGGGCCTGGTCCTCCGCCTGAACCAGGAGGTGGGGAGCATCATCGAAAAGAAGACCATCGAGGAGCTCGCCACAGGTCTTGCGGTGACAGGCGGGACGCCGGAGCCAACCAGCTCAAACAAGGATCCGCAGCCGATCACGCTGTCCGGATATTCCTACGACGACGGAGACTTTTACACCTATAAGCAGTACCTTCTTTCCCGGACCGCGCTGGCGGAGTGGGACCGGACGGCAAGCTGGAATAAGAAGCTCAACACGAAAGATCCCGTTCAGGGGTACATCATCAGGAACTACAGCTATGATACGCTGAGCAAAAAAGAGCTGTGCAAGCACGCGATAACCGCGCTTAAGAAGCTCCGGGAGCCTGCGGTCACCTACGAGGTGGACATCTCGAACGCGCCGGAAGGGATACGGCTCGGTGACCGGATTAACATCGTGGACGACAACGGCGCTCTTTATGTTTCCGCCCGGGTCCTGAAGATGGAAGTCTCCGAAACCGAGAAGACGACGAAGTTTACCCTCGGTGACTATATCGTGAAGAGCTCCGGGATCTCGGAGCAGCTTCAGGACCTGGCGAACCAGTGGGCGGAACTCGCCAAGAAAGCGGGAACCAGCACAGGCGGAGACAGCGGCGTTGTCCTAACGCTGGAATCTTCCGCGGGAGCCATCTTTAAGGGCACTGCTGTTTCTACTACGTTGACGGCACATGTTTTCAGGGGCGGCGCGGAGTTGTCTTCCGATGCGATCGCGGCGCTCGGGACGGTCAAGTGGTATCGGGACGGCGAAGAAGTCACAGCGCTTTCCGGAAAACTATCTGTGACCATACCGGATGACCTGCCGGACACTTCAGGCAGCTCGGAGTCCAGCGGGACCGAGTACGCGAAGGAAGGATCAGGATCCTATCCTGTCCAGTTTTTACATGATCATGGATGGTTCCCGCGTCTCCATATGGCCATTTGCTGACCCCACAGGTGACCTTTCCCGCTCCGATTTCATGATCCTCCAGGATGTTTTTTACCAGAAGCTTTGGATTACCTCCCTGCTTCCATTCGAGATCGTTTTCGTTCGTCAACAACATTGACCATCACCTCTTGATCATGCTAATTGAGCCCGTCGGACAGAAGGAGGGGCAAAGTCCACAGCCGTCGCACTTCTTGTTGATGAATGCCTTCTTCTTCTCATCATCGAAGCCAATGCCGTCAAAAATACACATGTTTTGGCAGCGCTTACATCCAACGCATTTTTCCTGATCCACAGTTGCGATCAGAGTCTTTCTTCGATCCACGTCTTTCAGCCCCTTGATTCGGGATCCTGTCACAATGCCGCGGAAGTCCAACACAGACTGATAGCCGTGCTTATCCATGTAACCAAGGAGATGCTGGTTCAGGCCTTCGATGACAGAGTAGCCATAGGCGTAAATCATGAAGCAGACTTGGACCGTAGTAGATCCGGCCAGGATGTACTTGATGATATCATCCCCCTCGACCACACCGCCGCAGCCGCTGATAGGAACAGAAACCTTGTTATACATTTCAGAGATCCAACGCAAGGCATAATGGATAGCCCAGGGGCCACCGTGCCCGCCGTAGCCGCCATGGAGAACTGGCTTCTGGGCATCAATATCGATGTCCATACCAAGGCAGCGGCTGAAGGCCGTCAGCGCCTTGGCTCCGCTCTGTTCCATGACCTGTGCGGTGATGGAAGGATTCTCAAGTTGAGGTGTCATTTTCGAAAAAACAGGAATATCGACGGCAGCAACGACCGCCGGGACCATCTCCGCGACCATCTGGTTGATATGACCTGTCTGAGCAATCACATAATCACTATGTGGACAGGATAGATTCATCTCGATGGCGTCCGCGCCCGCTTCTTCGACCATTTTCGCCCATTTGACCCAGCATTCCTTTGTGCTGCAGCCAATGCTGGCGATGATCTTCGTCTCTAGGCCTGCCACCTTACACTGGCGGATCTCGTTGCAGTAATCTTCGATAGAGCCTTCATATCCTTGTTCATAAGACATATTCGTTGTTGAGCAATAGTCCTTCTTCCCTCTCCGGATGACCGTAAAGCGAGGAGTTGGACTGTGAGCCATGAGTTCCTCCTCAAACTTGCTTTTCAATACAACAGCGCCAGCTCCATAATGGTCTGCTTTCTTCACGTTCTCAAAGGCTTTCGTGATACCGGAAGACGCCAAGATGATGGGTGAACGTAGCTGAAGGCCAGCGAATTCAACTGATAATCTTTTGTCCATATTTTTCTCCTTATTAATCTGCCCCGCCTACCATTTAGACAGGGCAGATTGCTATTAGGTTTTACAACTCTTATTTCAACAGATTGACCCAGTAGTTCACAGTCGCAATCAACGAAATCGCGATAGCGATAACAATCAGTACATTCATGACTGGCTTGGCTTTATTCTCACCCATAACATCCTTCCTGTTATAGAGATACAGCATGATCATGCTTGCGATCGGGAAGAAGGTAAGATTGAAGCCTGCGCCATAGGTGGACAGGGCGAATGCATTCCATCCGATGATCGGAGCAGAAAGCCCGAAGAGTGTAATGACCAGCTCACAGTTTTTAAAACGTCTGGAAGACAGATCCGCTTCCCACCCGAATGCATCGGTAAGGAAATAGCCGGCTGCCAATAGCTGAGAAGCCATGGTAGACAATACGCTGCCAAGAAGGCCAATGCACATGAGGACTACGCCGAACCGTCCAGCGAAAGGTTGGAAAGTCTGAGCCATGGTGCCGGCGCCGGTCACGATAATGCCCGCCGGATATAGAACACTGGCACATGCTATAATGACCACTGCCTGAACCAGCCACAGCATGATATTAGTGAAAGTGTTTTCGAACATAGACAGCCCGAAACGCTTTGGCGTCCACTTATTCTGAACACATCCATAAGCACCGACCATAGGTACGTTGATCGCAATCGCGGCTCCCATCAGGCCAGCTAAGGTAATGAGTTCGTCTTTTCCTCCGTTCATCTGAGGGATAAAGCCCTTAAATACTTCGCCCCAAGGCACATCGATAGTGAAGAGAACGATAACAAAGCTTGCCAGAAGGATCCATACCATGATCTGAAGGGCCATTTCCCCAGTGTCGTTCAGGCGCTGCCGATGATGGTGGGCACCTATACGGGCGGAAGCGTCAATCTGGCGGCGATGGCGGACGCGTACCATGTGAAAGGGGATATGGTCAGCGCGGCGGTCGTCGCGGATAATCTCCTGATGGTGCTGTATTTTTTCGTTCTTATCGCGGTGTCGGGTTCGAAATTCTTCCTGAAAACATTCCGGCACCCACTGATCGATGAGGCCAGAGCGCGGACCGGCGGAGAGAAAGAAGACGGCGGCGCCCGAAATAATGGATCAGCGTCACTGACAGACATCGCGGTCAGCATTTCCCTCGCCCTGGCGATCGCGGCGGTCTCCGGAAATCTCGCGGATCTTCTCGGGGATGTGATCCCGACCGGGAATTTCGCGATGGATCTTCTGCACGGCCTTCTCAGCAGCAGGTACCTCATCATCACGACGCTCACCATCGTGATTTCGACGCTGTTTTCTGATACGGTCGGGAATCTGGGCGGCGCGCAGGAACTGGGGACCTATCTCATTCATATCTTCTTCGCGGTCATAGGCGCTCCCGCGTCTGTCTACCTGATTCTCACGAAGGCGCCGATCCTGCTGCTTTTCTGCGCGATCATCGTTCTGACGAATATGTTCTGTTCCTTCGCCGCCGGCAGGCTTCTCGGGTTCAGTCTGGAAGAGACCGTGATCGCGTCGAACGCCAATATCGGGGGTCCGACCACCGCGGCGGCGATGGCCGTCGCGAAGGGCTGGGATCCGCTGATCCTTCCCGCGATCCTGGTCGGGACCTTAGGGTATGTTCTGGGGAATTATTACGGAATCCTGGTCGGAACGATCGCGGGCCTATAACATGTTTCCCGGGGCGCGGCTCCGGCTCTTCTCAGATGAAGAAATGAAGGAAATCGGCCCGGAAGCCTATTATCAGAAAATCAAAGATACGCCGCGGTATTAACGGGCGCGAAGTCATTCCTGAGCGGAGTGTGAAGCGTGTTCCTTTGCCAGGGACAGAAACAGCGCATGGATCCGCGGATCCTCCTGGAGCTCCGGATGAAAGGCGATCGCGATCTGGTTCTGGTATCTTACGCCGGTGATGAAATTCCCTTCACGCGAGAGAATGTCCACCGGTGGATCCGCCTTTTCAATATAGGGGGCCCGGATGAAGGTCATGGAAACCGGTCCGATTCCTTTGAAATCAGAGACGATCCTATGGCTGCCAAGCTGGCGGCCATAGGCGTTTCGCCGTACCGTAACCGGGAGCGTGCCGAAATAAACGGCGTCGTCATTTTCGATCTTTTCGGCCAGAAGGATCAGTCCCGCGCAGGTCGCCAGCGTTGGCAGGCCGTCTTGGATCTGCTGCTTCAGAGGCTCAAGCATGCCCAGTTCTTTCAGCAGCTTTCCCTGTACAGTGCTCTCTCCGCCTGGGAGGATCAGCCCGTCCAGGGCGGCCAGATCCGAGGCCTTCCGCAGTTCGACGCAGCTGCAGCCGAGCCGGCGTATCATTTGCTCGTGTTCGATGAAGGCGCCCTGGACCGCCAGGACACCGATTTTAAGACTGTTCATAATGATAGGTTGATTTCCTTTCCTCAGCGGTTTTCAGCTGCCGCGGTTCTCAATTCGTGAGCGGTTTTCAGCTGCCGCGGTTCTCAATTTCTGGGCGATTTCTATTGGCCGCGCTCCTCCATGATGACCTGGATTTCCGATTCGTTGATGCCGACCATGGCTTCGCCCAGGTTCTCTGATACGCTGGCGAGCAGGTCCGCGTCCTGGTAATTGGTGACGGCCTGAACGATGGCCCGGGCGCGCTTCGCCGGGTCGCCGGACTTAAAGATACCAGAGCCGACGAAGACGCCCTCCGCGCCAAGCTGCATCATGAGGGAAGCGTCGGCGGGTGTCGCGATGCCGCCCGCGGCGAAATTCACGACGGGAAGCTTATGGTGATCATGGACGAAACAAACCAGGTCATACGGTACGCGGAGCTCCTTCGCGGCTTCGAAGAGCTCATCTTCCCGAAGGGAGGAGACCTTCGCGATCTGCTGATTCATTTTCCGCATGTGACGGACTGCCTGGATGACATCGCCCGTTCCCGGCTCCCCCTTCGTCCGGATCATCGCGGCGCCCTCCGCGATCCGGCGGAGCGCCTCGCCAAGATCTCTGGCGCCGCAGACGAATGGGACCCTGAAATCCCGTTTGCGGATATGGTACACATCGTCCGCGGGCGAGAGCACTTCTGATTCATCGATGTAATCGATGTCGATGGCCTGCAGGATCTGGGCTTCCGCGAAATGACCGATCCGGCATTTCGCCATGACCGGGATGGAAACAGCCTCCTGAATGCCCCTTATCATGGCAGGGTCACTCATGCGGGAAACACCGCCCGCCGCCCGGATATCGGCCGGGATGCGCTCCAGCGCCATGACGGCGCAGGCGCCCGCGTCCTCCGCGATTTTCGCCTGTTCCGGCGTCGTAACGTCCATGATGACGCCGCCCTTCAGCATCTGTGCGAGGCCCTTGTTCAGCTCATACCGGGTTTCCCGGTCCTGCGTTTCTTCATTCTGCGACATGTGTTCCTCCTGTTTCGGTCTGTTTCTAATGAATTCTGATGAAATGCGCCGCGTTATGGATCTGTGAAAGCAATGCCGGCTGGCAGGGAAAGCGTGACTTCTTGACGACCGGCTCACTGGACGGTATTATAGAAACAATCTGAACATATGAAAATAGTTAATTTGATATTAATTTAAATGCCAGATGAGTGGGGACTGGAGGGAAAAATATGCTAACATATACGCTCAGTGATCAGAAAGAGCCCCTTTACCAGAACCTGGCCAGGCATATCCGCCAGGATATTCAGGCTGGAAAGCTGCGGAAAACCGAGAAACTTCCGTCGAAACGGGCGCTGGCCCGCAATCTGGGCGTCAGTACCATTACGGTTGAAAACGCCTATGGCCAGCTGATGGAAGAGGGATATCTCTACGCCCTTCCGAAGAGGGGCTATTACGTCTCGGACCTTACGGACCTGGAGAAGGTGAACCGGAGGGCGGCGGCATCGGAAGCGCGGGAATCCGTTATCCAGAAGGAGGAAGAGCCGGGAGAGGACTGCTTCGATTTCTCCTCCGGAAGGACAGGGACCGCGAACTTTCCCTTCTCAGTCTGGTCCAAGATGATGCGGGAGGTGCTGTCTGAGAAAGAAAATGAACTGCTGCGGGTATCGCCCTGCGGCGGCGTCTGGGACCTGCGAAGCGCCATCGCGGACCATCTGGCGTCCTTTCGGGGCATGTCGGTGCATCCGGGCCAGATCGTCGTGGGCGCCGGGACGGAATATCTGTACGGACTTCTGATCCAGCTTCTGGGTCATGATAAGATCTACTGCGTCGAGAATCCGGGCTATCCGAAGCTGAGAAAGATCTACGAGAGCAACCAGGCGGCCTGCGTCCTGGCAGACCTGGATGGGAGCGGCATGCGGATTGACCAGCTGGAGCAGGCGGGAGCGGATGTCGCCCATATCAGCCCGACGCACCACTTTCCGACCGGCATCGCGATGCCGATCAGCCGCCGGTACAGCCTGCTGGCATGGGCCAACGAGAAATCAGGCAGATATATCATAGAAGATGACTATGACAGCGAATTCCGCAGGAAGCGGAGGCCCCTCCCGACCCTGCAGAGCATCGACGCCGGAGGGAAGGTGATCTATCTGAATACCTTTTCCCGGTCATTGACCTCCACGATCCGCATCAGTTATATGGTGCTGCCTGTTTCTCTCGCTGAGCGATTCTACCGGGAGCTTTCCTTCTATTCCTGCACAGTCTCCACCTTCGAGCAGTACGCGCTCGCCGCCTTCATTCATCAGGGCTATTTCGAGCGGCATATCAACCGGATGCGCCTGTATTACAAAAGAAAACGCGCCAGCGTCCTGGAAGCGTTCGCCGACGAATTGAAGGACGGGCGGTATGAAATCGTCGAACATGATTCCGGTCTGCATTTCCTGATCCGGCTGAAAACGGAGAAATCGGACGAGGAGATTCAGAGAGAGCTGGCGGAGAAAAACATCCGCATCCTGAGCGTCCGGGATTTCGAGATGCGGGAACCGAAAAGAAGCAGCCATCTGTTTCTGTGCAATGATGCCAATCTGGATCTGGAGCAGCTCCCGGAGGCATTGAGAAAGTTGAACAGGGTGCTGTCATAGAAGAAACTTCCCGGCTGTTTAACCGGAGGTTTGGAATTGTTTAGGCACAGGCCCTGCGAAGTTAATCTGGGTTTGGTATCCTTTCCCGCGAATAGGGCAGGGGACATTTCGAATGTGGAGCCCCTGACCAAGAGATTTAACGGGGAGGTATACTTATGGAACTGCAGATATTAAATCTGATTCAGGGCATCCGCACACCGGGACTGGATGTCGCGATGGTCTTCATCTCATCCATCGGTAACGCGGGGGTGATCTGGATGATGCTTGCCCTCATTCTGTTTCTGGTCCCCCAGACGAGGAGGTGCGGCGCGATCCTCGCGGCCGCGATTTTCATAGACATCGTTCTCTGTAATGGCATATTGAAGAATCTTTTCGCGAGAATCAGGCCCTGCGATATCAACACCGCGGTTCAGCTGCTGGTACCAAGACCAAAAGATTTTTCTTTCCCCTCCGGCCATACGGCAGTTTCTTTCGCGGCGGTGGCTGCCCTGTATTTCGGCGGCATGAGGCGCTTGTGGAAGCCCGCATTGGCGCTGGCGCTTCTGATGGGCTTCTCTCGTCTGTATCTGTATGTTCACTACCCTTCAGATATTCTGGGAGGGATCATCACAGGGATCGCGGCTGGCTATCTGGGCGCGCTTCTGGTGAAGAGGGGCCGGTCAGACATTTTTCGAAAATTTATCTGATGTTTATGTTCGATTATTATACTATTTCAGGATAGACACTGAGGCCGGGGAATTCCCAGGGGAGGAGAGCGAGGACATGAGGGGAAAGACCGAGAGAAAGGAAAAAACCGTCCGGACGCGGATATTTCAGATGAATCTGTTGCTGGTGATCATGGCCCTGACTCTTTTTCTGGTGATCATTCTGATTGGATTCTGGCTTTTCTCTGAGGGGATTGAAGGAGAAATGAGGAAGGCCCTGCAGGAGGGCGGAGGCCCGCGTGATGTGGAGGACCTGATCCACCTTCTGACCATGAGGAGGATGGGCTTCATCCTGACCTTCTCGGGAATCGGCGTGGTCTGCATCGCCGCGCTGGTGACGGTTACCCAGCTCTTTGCCCGCTATCTGACCAGGTCCATCATGAAACCCCTGGATCAGCTTACGGCGGGGGCGGAACGGATCCGGAGAAATGATTTATCCCGCCGCATCGAGTACCGGGGCGACGCGGAGTTCGAATCGGTGTGCGGGGCTTTCAACGATATGCAGAAGCACATACTTGATGAGCAGGAGAAGAACCGTCAGTATGAGAAAGCCCGGCGAGAGATGATCTCCGGCATTTCGCATGATCTGAGGACACCCCTTACGGCGGTCCGCGGGACCATCCGGGGCCTGATCGACGGGGTCGCTGATACCCCGGAGAAACAGAGGGATTTCCTTTTGACGGCGGACCGGCGGGCGGAGGAGATGGATCGGCTGATCCAGCAGCTTCTGGACCTGTCCAGAATGGAGACTGGCAGGATCCCCATCCGGCTGCGGAGCCTGGACCTGCGTGACTTCCTCCAGATCTACGTGAGCGAGCGGCAGAATGATCTGGAGGAGGGGCAGGAGCTGGAGCTGGAGGACGCGGGGAAAGGGCCGCTGATGGTCCAGGCGGATCCCGATCAGCTTCTTCGTGTCATGGATAACCTTTTCGGGAATGCCAGAAAATACGCGTCGGTTCATCCCCTCCAGATGGGGGTCCGGCTGCGATCGGATGATGAATGGGCTGTGATCCGTTTCGCGGATAACGGTCATGGCGTTCCTCCGGACAAGCTGGCACGGATCTTCGATGAGTTCTATCGGGTGGATCCTTCACGCCATCAGACGGAGGGAAACGGACTGGGACTGTATATTGTAAGGTATCTGCTCCACGCCATGGGAGGGGACGCCTGGGCGGAGAATGAAGAGGGACTCGCGGTCTATCTGAGGCTTCCTCTGGAAGGGACGGGAAATGGAAGATAAGAAAAAAATCCTGATCGCGGAAGACGATGCCGATATCAGCATGGTGGAGGAGGCGTATCTGCAGGCGGCCGGTTTCGACACAGCGGTCGTGGCGGACGGATTGAAGGTGGCGGAAACACTGCGGTCTGGAACTTTCCACCTGCTTCTGCTGGATGTCATGCTGCCCGGTAAGGACGGCTATCAGATCTGCCGGGAGGTCCGGGAGCTGGTGGACATTCCCATCCTGATGGTGACGGCCAGGACCGAGCCGGTGGATAAGGTCCGGGGTCTGGGCATCGGGGCGGACGATTACATCCCCAAGCCCTTCGATCCGGCGGAACTGGTGGCCCGGGTGAATGCCAACCTCCGTCAGTATGAGCGCCTGTCCTCGAAGACGGCGGACCCTGAAGCTGATGCGCGGGACCTGATCGAGGTGGGGGACGTGAAGATCTACGTGAAACAGTGGAAGGTCCTGAAGGGCGACAAAGAGATCACCATGCCTCATATGGAATTCAAACTGCTGAAGTTTCTGGCTGAGCATCCGAATATCGTATTCTCGAAGGATCAGCTGCTGGACGAGATCTGGGGATACGACTATGTGGGCGACGGGGCCACGGTCATGGTCCACATCAATCGCCTGAGAGAGAAGATCGAGGACAACAGCCGCAAGCCGAAGATCCTGGAAACCGTCTGGGGGGCTGGCTACCGGCTGAATAAGCGCTGACCGGTCGACGTAATTTACGGCGGCCGGTTCTGAAAACCAAAAGACCCGGAGCAGGCGCTCCGGGTCTCTTGGTGTGAAGTTGTTGAACTGAGAAAAATGAAAAACGCATATGAAGTTTTCTGTTGGTCAAATCCTTTTGACAGTTATCAGTATAGGGGGAGAATGTGACGGGATCGAAATGGAAAAAAGTAGATTTTCTGCGGGAAATGTGAAGGGATCAACACCAATGAGGAATAATGGCGGGCTGAAATTGTAAAATTTCCTAAATACTGATGACAATTTAAAGCGTCTGTAATATATCATAAGTGTGGAATATTAACTTTGTGTAAATAAGATACGCGGGCGGGAATATTCTCTTTCTCCCGGGTGACCAGGGGGTGACAGAGGGGATCCCTGCCCAGCGTGTTTTCATGGATAGAAACGAAAGGAGCTAGTCGGATGATTGCGAAGAGCGGGAGAAGGAGGAAGGGAGCGCGCCGGTTCCTGGCGGCGGCGATCGCCGCGGCGGTCTGCCTTTGTTCGTTTTCAACCGGTACTCTGGGTGTTTCCGCGGAGACGGCGGACGGGACGGACGGCCTGAACGCGTCCTACCGGACCATCCTGGGGAAGGCCGTGAATTTCGGCATCGTCACGGAAAACTTCGACCTGTCAGAGGGCGACGCCCAGACGAATGTTGCGGCGATCGTCGGAAAGTGTGTGAATCAGACCGGAAATGATCTGACGAATAAGGAAGAACAGACCTTCATCCTGGCTCAGGTAGACCAGGTCTTCAAGATTAAGGGCCAGGGGGCCGGAGCGTATGTCCGGACGACGGCCAAGGACCAGGATAAGGTGGTCGGTTTAGGCAGTGAGCGGATCATTCTCGACACGACCCAGACCCGGGAGCAGCTGACTGCGGAAGTCCAGGCCATGCTGGACCATGGGAGCGAGCAGTCGGCCCTGCTGGCGAGTCAGACCGCCACGGCCGTCCTGGAGCCGGATCGGAATGACCACGCCAAGTACATGGTCGACCTGACGAAATACGACGGAGCCGGGACCTACTATGTGACGCTGGATGACGAAGGCTTCCGGAAGATCCAGGAAGCGGACAAGCTGAGGATCTATAAAAGAGATGATCAGACGGTCGTCTTCAATGTGGTGACCACGAAAACGAAGGACCTGACCATCTATAAATACAAGGTCAACGGGATCGACACGGACCGTTTCACGGACGGCAAGTATCAGGGCAGCCAGAACGCCGCTCAGACGGTCGTCTGGAACTTCGCCGCGCTGAAGGACGGCGCGTCCGGCACCCAGCTTGAGACCATCACGACGCAGACGCCGGTGGTGGGAATCCTCCTGGCGCCTCGGAGCGAGGTGATCATGGACGGAACGAGCGCTGGCTGGATCATCGCCCAGAAGGTGAAGATCCGCGCCGGGGAGTATCACAATATCAACCAGGAGATCCAGGCCCTCCGGCCCACCTCCGCGGTCCTGACTGCGGGAAAGCAGGTGGATGGGAAGACGCCCTCCGTTTCCGGCTTCCAGTTCAGCCTGGAGGAAGTGAAATCGGATGGGACGAAGACCACCCTCTCGGCTTCGACGACAGAGGAGAATAAGGGACAGGCTGTTTTCCCGGAGATCCAGTATGACGAGAAGGCGTTCACTCCTGACGAAGCGGGCGGGACTGTCCAGACCCATCTGTATAAGATCACAGAACCGGGCGGGACCACGACCCTGAACGGGGTGGTCTATAAGAACGACAGCCGCGTCTATTATGCCCGCGTCATGGTCACGAAGCTGGAGACCCGGAATCCGGCGGGCACGGCCTATGTCGCTTCCGCGCCGGCTTATTTCGAGGATGAAAGCTGTAAGACGGCGGTCGAGCCGGATCAGGTGATCTTCCGCAACGTAACGAAGCAGGAGGAGAAGCCGGCCGGCCCGAAGGAAGACGAGCAGACGAAGGATGATACCGGGAAAAACAATGGGGGCACAGAGGATAAGCCCAGTACTCCGGAGAATAAGCCGAGCAACTCGACGGACACCCCGAGCACCCCGGAGGACAAGCCAAGCACTTCGACGGATAAGCCGAGCACCTCGACGGACACCCCTTCCGGCACTACGGTAAAGAAGTCCACTACGGTACAGAAGACCACCACGGAAAAGACGGAGACGGGACAGAAGATGCAGACTGTCCAGAAGACAGAAACGCCGAAGACCGGCGACACTTCCCATGTGGGCCTCTACGCGGGTCTGGCTGTTCTGGCGGCCGCGGGAATCGTTCTCTGCCTGAAACGGCGGGGCTCCTCCAGGTAGCGGAAAGCGCCGGGACCAGGCCGGCCGCTGTTTCCCGCACCCGCTGGTGAGGGAAGGGCGGACGGACGGCGAGACGAGATGAACAAAAAAGAGATGGGACACGCGCTCATCTCTTTTTTCGTAGGAGCCGGCGCCGGCGACTGCCCGGACGGCCTGCCTGCCACACGCGCAATGCCTTGTCGCTTCGGAAGCCGCGGCGATTCCAACATCACGCGGCTTGCCAGACGCGCGGGGCCTCATGTGTGCAAATGCACAGGAAAGTCTCTCCGTCATGGATATAGATTTATCTAATGGTAAAATCAAACGATAACGCCCTGACGAAAACGGGACGATCAGGCGGGCCTTCCTGCCCGAGGTCTGCCGTCCGGGCAGGGACCGCGCCGCAGACAGGCGCGGCCAGGAAAGAAAGGGGAGTGGAACGGATGGCCAGGAGCAGTGAAGAGCGGACCGGGACAGAGAAGAAGAGAAAAGACGGGACAGGAACAGCCGCGAAGGCGGCGGCGACGGCCGCTGCCGGCCTGGCCGCCGGCGCCGCGGCGGCTGCCGGTCTGGCTGCCGTCAGCGATCTGGCTGGCCGCGGAGCCAATCAGGACCCGAAGGCCGGCGTGAAGTCCGGTGACCCTGCCGGAGGCGGGGATGGCCGGGAGCAGGCTGATCTGGAAGCGGCCGCCCGGGGCGGCGCGGCCTCCGCTGACCGGCCGGTGGAGGAGCGGAAGACGGATCGTCTGACCGTGGGAATCCCCCGGGCCATGCTCTACTACCGTTATCACGTTCTCTGGGAGACCTTTTTCCACGAGCTGGGGGTGGACACTGTCGTCAGCGCGCCCACGTCCCGGGAGACCTTCCTTACCGGCGCCGCCCACGCGAACGATGAGACCTGCCTGTCCGAGAAGATCTTTCTGGGGCATGTGGCCGAGCTTGTCGGGAAATGCGACTTCATCCTCACGCCCCGGATCTGCAACCTGGGCCGGCGGCGGGAATATTGCGTCCGCTTTCAGGCCATGCCCGATCTGACCCGGAATTCTTTTCCCGAGACGGAGCTGAAGCTGCTCACCTACAGCGTGGATGAGATCCACGGGGCGCGGGAGAAGGACGCCTTCCTCGGGATGGGGAAGGAACTGGGCTTCCCGCGGAAGGCGGTGAAACGGGCTTATGACAGGGCCCGGAAGGCGGATGAGGACGCCTGGGCGAAACGGGTCCGGGCAGAGGAGAAGAAATACAGCCAGGAGGGGATCCGGATCCTGATCGCGGGCCATTCCTATGTCTACCAGGACCCCTATTTCGGCGGCATGGTCACTGACGAGCTCCGGAAGCTGGACGTCATCCCTGTCCGCGCGGATGTGACCGACCGGAAGAAGGCTCTGGACCTGAGCGTCCAGGTTTCCCCCACCTGCAAGTGGGAGGTCAGCCGGGAGATCCTGGGCAGCATCGCCGAGCATCGGAAGAAGGTGGACGGGATCATCCTCCTCAGCGCCTTCCCCTGCGGTCCTGACGCCATGGTGAACGAGCTCCTGGTCCGGAAGCTTCAGGGGATCCCGGTCCTCAACCTGGTCCTGGACGGCCAGACTGGGGCTGCCGGCATAGAGACCCGGCTGGAGAGCTTCATCGATATCATCCGCCTGCAGCAGGGCAGCCTGTAGGAAGGACCTG
>CACZTH010000138.1 GCA_902784035.1 uncultured Eubacteriales bacterium | reverse complement strand
TACGAGAGTCCGATGACCTTTTCAATTGTTATTATGGTAGGCAGAGGCTATTTCCTACCCACACATGTGCACGAAGCCTCCAAAAAATCAAATGAAAGGCAATCAACGATGAAGTTTTCGATGAAAGGTAAGAGAAGGAGGAAGTTTTTCTGCGCCCTTCTCGCTGCACTCACAGTCCTGGTCATGACACCAGGTTCAGCACTGGCCGGCCCGGCAGAGTATGTCTATGCTGATGAGACGACATCCGTTTCTGCTGAGAACGCGAAAAAGCCGGATGGGAGTCAGGCGCATCAGGGCCTGGAAACTTCAGCGGCTAAGAGCGTCCCTGCGAAAGCGGAAAAAGACACTTCAGATCCACAGGACGGCATCCGCTTCCGTGTAAGGACTCAGGGCGACATGATATCAATAGGTCTGAAGGCTGGCAACGGGAAGGCGCATATTCAGCTAAGATCAGGAGATGGAGCTGTCGTCCAGGAATGGGACACGGCTCTGGATGATATTTGCACGGTAGACACCTCGAAACTGAAGGCAGGTCAGACTTATAAACTTCACTGTACAGAGAACAACTGCACTACTGTTTTTGATGATCCAAATGGAGATCATTCAGAAACTTTCAGCCTATGCCACCCTTACGACGTGACATTCACAGCGAAGGAGGGCGACCACGGCATCTACGCTGACGAATTAAAAACGAAGGTTTCTTTCTTTAAAATAGGTGATATTGGAACGGCTCTTTCGAAGCCTGTTACCGAAGATGACCTCAACCAGGTTTCTAAGGAAGCTTCATACCCTCTTAGGAACGGCAACTGCATCAACATGCAGTGCGTTCTGAAAACGACCACTGTATTCGGCGAAAACACGCTAGGTAACGCCGGCGATAAGAATGAGTATTTCGAGATAACCCTTACTATTCCAAACGGCATCCCTGGTCAGGTCATGAAAGTTGACCTTTCTAAGGCGGAGAAGAACGTTAAATGGGACGGAAATTCCTATACGAACCCTTCTGTTCTGACAGTGGAAGATGATGGGACATTCACCCAGTCGTTTTGGGTAAAGGATGGTCAGTCGATAACCATAGATGGACTTCCATTATTATTCCCAGATTATTACACACTTTCTGAGAATAATGAGATTATGAATAATGAAGCCTATGCTACCCACATACTTGTAAATGAAGATTTCAATCTAGGCTACACTGATTCAATACTCGGGAGGAGCATTGAGTTAATCGGCGCTAAACCTGGCATACCCGACTTCGGCGACGATGTCTGGGAACCCATGATGACTAAAGCGAAGGCTCCGAAGGCCAATAAGACGACCATGTTCGAAGCTTGGCTGAATGGTCTTAAGGAGAATGATTTCGCGCCGGAAAGCCCAGCTGTGGATACATCTTCCCATGACGGGTCCCTGCTGGATGTGTTTGGGTTCGGTCGCCCATTCTATGTGAACGATAGTCTTTCAGCCAATCCGAGGACCAGCACCAGCAGGTCCGCGACGAAAATCACGCCAGCACCTGAAAAGGATCAGAAAGACAATCGACTGGTGCCGAACTACTTCATAGCAGGTAATAGCAGGGTGCTTTTCATGAATGTTAGAGAGGGTGTAAGCATATCCAAAATAGATAATGGGGGAAATCCGGTAGTTGGGGCTAAGCTCCAGATTCTGGATAAGGACGGAAATGTGGTATCAGATTTCACCTCCACAAAGGACGGAGAAGTCTTCGTCACCCTCATCGATGGCAGCTACACACTGCACGAGGTATCCGCTCCGGAGAATTACGGAAAAACAGGAGATATCAGCTTTATTGTGACTGATGGCAAGACGCAGGTAGATGGCAGGGATGTTAATACCGTAACCATGACCGACAGGGCATATAGAGATATCTCTGTCGAGAAGGTCTGGAAGTCTGTGGGCGGAGATACAGCCAAGCATCCTGATTCCGTAACAGTCAAGCTTCTCGCGGACGGAGAAGAGAAATCTTCCTGCACGCTCAGCGATAAGAAAAACTGGAAATTCACATTTGAAGATGTGGATAAATATGATGAATCCGGAAAAGAAATAGAATATACTGTAACGGAAGATCCAGTCGACGGATATAATACGGATATCAGCGGAAACGCTTAGTCTGGCTTCACCATCACAAACACAGCAGAGGAAGCTCCTAAGCCGAATGGCAACGACTCTAAAACGGATAAAAACGGCAAGGAAAGCGGCCATCCAACTCGTGGCAGCTCTTCTGTGAAAACCGGTGATGATACCAGCCTTTACGGTTATGGCGCCCTGGGCTTCCTCGCGGCAGCCGGCGTCCTGATGCTCACGATGGCCAGAATGCGCAGAAAAACGCGGGAAAAAGAATAACCTTTCAGATTATCGATTATGTTATCGCTTATGGTCCCGGCATCTCTTAGTAGTCTATCGGGGAGATGCCGCGGATCTCTGTCACTAGCCGTTGCTCACGAAGGAGGAAAATAATGAAAATCGGTTTTATCGGCCTTGGCATTATGGGCCGCCCCATGGTCGAGAATATGCTGAAGAAGGGGCTGGACGTGACCGTCGCTGACCTGAACGAGAAAATAGTTAAGGAGGTCACCGCGGAGGGCGCTTCCTCCGGCACCTATCAGGAGCTGGCGGAGACCTGCGATATCGTAGAGATGATCCTGCCGAAGGCGGCCATCGTGAAGGACGTGATCTTTGGAGAGAAGGGCCTGGCCCAGTACATGGCGCCCGGAAAGATCATCGTGGACCACAGCTCCGTCACCGCCGCGGATTCCAAAGAGTGCTACGAGCGGCTGAAGGCCCAGGGCATTTCCTTCCTGGACGCGCCCGTATCCGGCGGAGACGCCGGCGCTAAGGCCGGGACCCTCGCCATCATGGCAGGCGGCGACCAGGCGGCCTTCGATATCTGCGAACCGGTCTTCCTCTCCTATGGCGCGGAGGCCAACCTGATCGGCGGGCCCGGGAGCGGCAGCATCTGCAAGCTGGCCAACCAGATCATCGTGAACAACAACATCGCCATCGTGGCGGAAGCCCTGACCTTCGCCACGAAGGCCGGCGTAGACCCCGAGAAGGTCTATAAGGCCATCGAGACCGGCGCCGCCAGGAGCTATGCCCTGGAAGATAAGGCCCCGAAGATGGTGGGAAGAGACTTTACGCCCGGCGGGACCATCCGGGTCAACCATAAGGACATCACCAACGTGATCAACACCGCCCACGCCATCGACTGCCCCATCCCCTACACCGCCCAGCTCTATGAGATCCAGCAGGCCATGAAGGTCCACGGCCACCTGGACGAAGATCACAGCGCCTATGTGAAATATTTCGAGGAGCTGGCCGATGTGACTGTAGAAAAGGGGGAACACCCGTCAGAGAAGTAAAGGGAATCCTTCCTTCGGCTGACAGGTAACAGAACGAAAACAGAGGAGGCCCC
This sequence comes from uncultured Eubacteriales bacterium, assembly GCA_902784035.1. Taxonomy (GTDB): domain Bacteria; phylum Bacillota; class Clostridia; order Peptostreptococcales; family Anaerovoracaceae; genus Aminicella. The sequence goes on along the minus strand of CACZTH010000138.1, from coordinate 4,634 downwards.
GGATCGTAAATGATCCGGAGCCTCCTTTTTTTCAGCGTTTCCTCTCACCGGCTGGTCACTCGCCCAGGGTCGCCACCATCACCGCCTTAATGCTGTGCATCCGGTTCTCCGCCTCATCGAAGACCACGGAATTCTTCGAGCGGAAGACCTCGTCCGTGACCTCCCGGATGTCATAGCCCTTCTCATACTGCTCCTTCGCCATCCTGGTCTCGAAGTCATGGAAGGAGGGCAGGCAGTGCATGAAGAGGACCTGGTCATTTCCTGTGGCCTTCAGCATCTCGCTGTCGATCTTATAGGGGCTCAGGAGCTTCACACGCTCGGGGATCTGGTCCTCCTCCCCCATCGACGCCCAGATATCGGTGTAAAGGACGTCCGCGCCCATCAGGCAGGAAGGATCGTCGGTCACCTGGATGTCCGCCCCGGTCGCTTCGGCTACGGCCTGGACCCTCTCCAGTTCTTTCTGGTCCAGCTCTTCCGCCAGGACCTTCGGCCCATAGGCCCGGAAGGTCATGCCCATCTTGGCGCAGCCATACATCCAGGCGTAGGACATGTTGTTCCGGACATCGCCCACGTAGACCACCTTCACCTGGGCCAGGGGTTTATCCAGGTGTTCCTCGATGGTCATCATATCAGCCAGGATCTGAGTCGGATGATCCACATCGGTCAGTCCGTTCCAGACCGGGACCCCGGAGAACCGGGCCAGGTCCTCCACCAGCTTCTGGCTGTAGCCCCGGTATTCGATCCCGTCATAGAGACAGCCCAGGACCCGGGCGCTGTCCTCGATGCTTTCCTTCTTCCCCACCTGGGAAGACCCGCTTTCCAGGTAGACCACATTTGCCCCCTCATCGGCGCCGGCGATCTCGAAGGAGCTTCGGGTTCTGGTCGAGGTCTTATCGAAGAGGAGGCAGATGTTTTTCCCCTTCAGACTGCTGCCCGTGATTCCCCGCTTCTTCTTCGCCTTCAGCTCATGGGCCAGGTCCAGCATGTACCGGATCTCCTCCGGGGTGAAATCCATCAGCGTAAGAAAACTCCTGCCTTTCAGATCTACCGACATTCCTACTCTCCTATCTTTCTGTTGCGCGCATTGGATGAGTTTTTATTCTAATAACGGTATGATTATACTTGTTTGGAAAATAAAAAGCAATACTTCCCGGAAATGTTGTTGACACCAACCAAAATCTTAGATATAGTTAGGGCACGTAATAAAATACGCTTTGCGATGACGGGAATAAACCGGGACCCCGCGGCACTAAGAGAGCAGTCGTTTGGTGAAAGACTGATGCGCGGACCTGGCGTCTCACCCCCGAGCATGCCCTGAGAGTGGACAGGCTGTTAGAGCAGTTTCCATGGAACTGACAGACGGCCTGCCAAAAAGAGTGGTACCGCGGAAACATCATTGGTTTTCGTCTCTTTGCGATCAGAACGGATCGTCAGAGGGGCTTTTTTATTGCCCCGCTGACGGCGCAAACACCGAAAGGAGATTCGAAATGCAGAATTACACGAAGTACAAGCCCGGTTATTACCCCGTAGGCCCTGAGTATACCGACTGGGTGATGAAGGACCATATCGAGAAGGCCCCCACTTGGTGCTCCGTTGACCTGAGAGACGGCAACCAGGCCCTGATCGTTCCCATGAGCCTCGAACAGAAGCTGACCTTCTTCCAGTTCCTCTGCCAGATCGGCTTTAAGGAGATCGAGATCGGCTTCCCCGCGGCTTCCGATACAGAATATGAATTCACCCGGGCCCTGATCGACCAGAATCTGATCCCGGAGGATGTGACCATCCAGGTCCTGACCCAGGCCAGAGAGCATATCATTAAGAAAACCTTCGACGCCCTGAAGGGGGCCCGGCGGGCTGTGGTCCATCTCTACAACTCCACCTCCTTCGCCCAGCGCCAGCAGGTCTTCCGCAAGTCCCGGGAGGAGATCATCGGGATCGCCCGGACCGGCGCCGTCATGCTGAAGGAACTGGCGAAGGAATATGAAGACCAGGGCACCGACTTCATCTTCGAGTATTCCCCGGAGAGCTTCACCGGCACCGAAATGGACTTCGCCAGAGACATCTGCAACGAGGTCATCGACATCTGGGAGCCCACCCCGGACCATAAGTGCATCATCAACCTGCCTGCCACCGTGGAGATGTCCCTGCCCCATGTGTTCGCCAACCAGATCCGCTATATGGATAAGAACCTCCACCGGAGAGACAGCGTGATCATTTCCCTGCATCCCCATAATGACCGGGGCACCGGTGTGGCGGACGCGGAGCTGGGCATCCTGGCCGGCGGCGAACGGATCGAGGGCACCCTGTTCGGAAACGGCGAACGGACCGGCAATGTGGACATCGTGACCCTGGCCATGAACATGTTCACCCACGGGGTAGATCCCCAGCTGGACTTCTCCGACATGCCGAAGGTCCGGGAGGTCTATGAGACCTGCACCAACATGTCCGTCGAGCCCCGCCACCCCTACAGCGGCGACCTGGTTTTCGCGGCCTTCTCCGGCTCCCATCAGGACGCCATCGCGAAGGGCATGAAATTCCGGGAGGAAACGGATCCCAGCCGCTGGACCTGCCCCTACCTGGCCCTGGATCCCCACGATGTCGGCCGGGAATACGACGGCGACGTCATCCGGATCAACAGCCAGTCCGGAAAGGGCGGCGTCTCCTACATCATCGAGCGGGATCACGGCTTCAACATCCCGAAGGCCATGCGGCCTGAGCTCGGTCTGATGATGACCAACATCTCCGACCACAATCATAAGGAGCTGAACTCCGATGAAGTCTTCGCCAGATTCAGCGAGGAATATGTCAACGACTTCAGCCCCATCGACATTACCGAAGCCAAGTTCGACTACTTCACGGACACGAAGACCGAGGATAAGGAGAACGTCGGCGTGGACATCCGGGTGGTCATCGGCGGAAACGAGATCTACAACCTGACCGCGAAGGGGAACGGCCGCCTGGACGCTGTGGCGAATGCCCTGAACAAGTCCCCCTACACCTTCAGCTATAAGTTCGTCACCTATTCGGAGCACGCCATCAGCCCCGACTCCAATTCGAAGGCGGCTGCCTATGTCTGCATCGAGAACCAGACCGGCAAACGGTTCTGGGGCGTCGGGACCCACGACGACATCATCCTGGCCTCGGTCAACGCCCTGGTCAGCGCCCTGAACAGGATGAACGCCCACGACCACTTCATCGACTGATCCAGAACGTCGGGCCCTGGCGGCGCTTCCACCTCGCGCCCGCCGGGAGCCCGACCTATACTATAATAGAAAGGCTGACAAAAGTACTGCTCAGCAGACGACACAGAACGGAGGTTTTCTTTCATGGGAATGACAATGACTCAGAAGATCCTGGCAGACCACGCCGGACTTCCCAGCGTCGCCCCCGGCCAGCTCATCCGAGCGGACCTGGACATGGTGCTGGCCAACGACATCACCGGCCCCGTCTCCATCAAGGAGTTCGAGGGAGCGGGCTTCGACCAGGTTTTCGACCATTCGAAGATCTCCCTGGTCATGGACCACTTCGTCCCTAATAAGGACATCAAGAGCGCGGAGCAGTGTAAGAAATGCCGGACCTTCGCCCGCCGGTTCGACATCGACAATTTCTATGATGTCGGCGAGATGGGCATCGAGCATGCCCTCCTCCCGGAGAAAGGCCTGGTGGCCGCCGGGGAAGCCATCATCGGCGCGGACTCCCACACCTGCACCTATGGAGCCCTGGGCGCCTTCTCCACCGGCGTCGGCTCCACCGACCTCTGCGCGGGCATTGCCACCGGCCAGGCCTGGTTCAAGGTCCCCGGGGCCATCCGCTTCTACCTGACCGGGAGCCTTCCCGCCTTTGTCTCCGGCAAGGACCTGATCCTCCATATCATCGGCATGATCGGCGTCGACGGCGCCCTCTACCGGTCCATGGAGTTCACCGGGCCGGGTGTGGCCTCCCTCTCCATGGACGACCGGTTCACCGTCTGCAACATGGCCATCGAGGCCGGCGCCAAGAACGGGATCTTCCCCGTGGATGACCGGACGAAGGCCTATATGGAAGGCCGGGTCGACCGGCCCTATAAGGTTTACGAGGCGGATGAGGACGCCGAATACGAACAGACCATCGAGATCGACCTTTCCGGCATCCGGCCCACCGTCGCCTTCCCCCACCTGCCCTCGAACACGAAGACCATCGACGAGGCGAAGGGCGTTGCGGTCGACCAGGTAGTGATCGGTTCCTGCACCAACGGCCGGATCCAGGACATGGAGCAGGCCGCGGCTCTCCTGAAGGGCCGGCGCATCGCGAAGGGGATCCGGGGCATCATCATTCCCGCCACCCAGGCCGTCTATAAGGAATGCATCCGCCGGGGCTATGTAGACACCTTCATCGACGCCGGCTGCATCGTGTCCACCCCCACCTGCGGCCCCTGCCTGGGCGGTTACATGGGCATCCTGGCAGAGGGCGAGCGGTGCCTGTCCACCACGAACCGAAATTTCGTCGGCCGGATGGGCGCCAAGACCTCTGAGGTCTACCTGGCCAGTCCCGCCGTCGCCGCAGCCACCGCCGTCGCGGGCCGGATCGCCGACCCCGCCGACCTGTAAAGAGAGGAGGACCCCATGGAACAGGCGAAAGGACATGTGATCAAATAC
>CACZTH010000137.1 GCA_902784035.1 uncultured Eubacteriales bacterium | reverse complement strand
TTCCTCCGGCTTCATCCGGTCGATCTTATTAATGACCAGGAACTTCGGCGTCTTCACCGCCCGGAGCTGGTCCAGGATCAGCGCGTCCGCCTTCCTTTCCCCCGGCGCCAGGTCTGTCAGGAACAGGATCAGATCCACCTCTTTCAGGGTGTTCTCCGCCATGTCGGTCATGGCCTCTCCCAGCTTGTTCCTGCCGTGGTGGATGCCCGGGGTATCGATGAAGATGAACTGCGCCCCCTCATCCTCCGGTCCCCGGGCGCCCGGCTTCCGGGTATAGATTCCCCGGATGTTGTTCCGGGTGGTCTGGGGCTTATCTGTAGTGATGGAAATCTTCCCGCCGAGGATCTGGTTCAGCAGGGTGGATTTCCCCACATTCGGCCGTCCGATGATGCCGACGAATCCTGATTTCACGCTACTCTTCCTTTCCCGCGGCATGATCCGCGCCCGCCAGCTTCAGGGAGAAACCCGCCGGCAGGAGGTCGGACAAAGGCGACCGCGCCAGACGTTCCGCCTCAGTCCCTGTAATCACCTCCATGTCCCTGCCGAACTCCGACAGGAACTGGCGGCAGATTCCGCAGGGCGGCGCGTCCCCGTCCGGAGAAGCCACCGCGATGGCCAGGAGCCTGCGGCAGCCCTCTGACACCGCTTTCACGCAGGCTGTCCGCTCCGCGCAGATGGCGGCGCCGTAGGAGGAATTCTCCACATTGACCCCGGTGAAAAGCCGCCGGGTCCCGGCTTCATCCACGGCGGCCAGGGCCGCCCCGACCCGGAAATGGGAATAGGGGCTGTAGGACCGCGCGGCGGCCTTCAAGGCCCGCCGCCACAGGGCCCGGACCCCCGCCGCGGTCAGCTCCTCTTCCCTGCCCTCCAGGAAGGCCGTCAGGGCAGCCTGATCCGCCGCGAACTGGTCCATCTCTGTCTGATCCGCCGGAACCTGATTCGCCGGGAAGGCCGGCCGAATGTCCGGGGTACCTTTCTCACTCATCTTTCCTCTCCTCCTGGGGCAGGCCCAGGGCCTCCATGACCTCTTCCTCCCGGGTCCTCATGACCCGCTTCTCGTCCTCCGCCATGTGGTCGTAGCCCAGCAGATGGAGGACGCTGTGGACGAAGAGGTAGATGATCTCCCGCTGGAAGGAATGGCCGTAGGCCGCGGCCTGTTCCTCCGCCCGCTGAACGCAGATGACCACATCGCCCAGGAGCACCTGGCCCGGCTCTTCCTCCGCCGCCCGGACTTCCTCCGCTCCCTCATACATGGGAAAAGAAAGGACATCGGTGACCCGGTCCACATTCCGGTAGTCAGCGTTCAGCCGGCGGATCTCCTCACCGTCTACGAAGGAGACGCTGACCTCGCACCGGTCCGGGTCCACCCCCTCCTTCTCCAGGCAAAGGGCGGCGGCCCGCTTCATCTGCTCGATAACCGCCTCTGAAACCATGGTCTCTTCAGAAAACAGGATCTCCATGCCTACCTCTTCTCTCTGACCGGAGAGGGCCGTCCGGTCCGGTCTCCCCGGCTGTCCCGGTTTTCACCGCCGCTCTGGCTGTCGCGGCGGTCCCGGTGCTCATACTGATCGTAGGCCCGGATGATCCTCTTCACCATCTCATGCCGGACCACGTCCACCTCCTTCAGGTCGCAGAAAGCGATCCCCTTCACGCCCCGGAGGACGCGCTGGGCCTGGAGAAGTCCGCTCATCTTCCCCTTCGGAAGGTCAATCTGGGTCACGTCGCCGGTGACCACCACCCGGGACCCGAAGCCCATCCGGGTCAGGAACATTTTCATCTGTTCCCCGGTAGCGTTCTGCGCTTCGTCCAGGATGATGAAGGCGTCGTCCAGGGTCCGTCCCCTCATATAGGCCAGGGGAACCACCTCGATGACCTCCTTCTCCTTCAGCTGCAGGGTCTTCTCCCTGCCCAGGACATCATACAGGGCGTCATACAGAGGCCGGAGGTAGGGATCCACCTTATCCTGGAGGTCGCCGGGCAGGAAGCCCAGGTTCTCTCCCGCCTCCACGGCGGGCCGGGCCAGGACGATCTTCTCCACCTGCTTGGCCTTCAGCATGGCCACCGCCATGGCCACCGCGATGTAGGTCTTTCCGGTGCCGGCGGGGCCGATGGCGAAGACCACCTCCCGCTCCCTCATGGCCTTCACATAGGCCTTCTGACCGAGGGTCTTCGGGCGGATGGGCCGGCCCTTCGTGGTGAAGGCCACCGTGTCAGAGGCCTCCACCCGGTTCTCCTTATAGGAGACGCCGCCCTCCTTCAGTTCGATGATGTACTGAACCCGCTGCTGATCCAGCCGCTCGCCCCTCAGGACCAGGTCCATGAGCTCGGACAGGATCTCCTTCGCCTTCTCTCTGGCCTCCGCGCTCTCTCCCCGGATCAGGATCTCATCTCCCCGCTGGAAGATGGCGCATCCGGTGGTCTCCCGGATCAGGTCCAGATTCATGTCCATATTGCCGAACAGGGCCTCCCGATCGAGACCGCTCTCGATCTCCAGGCGGAGAAGATCATCCTCTCGATTCTGTGTGGTCAATAATCGATGCCTCCATAATATTCTTCAATCGATAACTATCTTATTATTATACACGAAAAACCAGTCCCCTGACAGATTGACCGGGTGGATTTCCAGGCGGCCGGAGAAAATCTCCCGGTGAAATTTCTGTACCCTCATCATCCACCTGCGGGAAAAGAAAAAGGGGCGGCCGCACACTCGTGCAGTCGTCCCTTCATCTCTCTAAAAGAACCTCGAAACGCTGGAAAGCCTTAGTACTTTCTGGCCTTCTTCCTGGCCGCCTCAGACTTCTTCTTTCTCTTAACGCTCGGCTTCTCGTAATGCTCTCTCTTCCGGACCTCTGCCATGACGCCGTCTCTGGCGCAAGATCTCTTGAATCTCTTCAGAGCACTCTCCAAGCTTTCGTTCTCTCTGACGAATACCTGTGCCATTCCTGATTCACCTCCTGACTGTATCAGAATTTTACAGGAACAGAATCCGTGTAACGACACGATTATACTCTCTCGCCGGACGGATGGCAAGTTTTTTCAGAAATTCAGGACGCTGGATCAGCCCGGCGGCCAGCCGAATTTCCGGCCGCCCAGAATGTGAAGATGCATATGCTTCACTGTCTGGAAGGCGTCTTCGCCGTTATTGCTGACGACCCGGTAGCCATTCTCGATCCCCATGAGCTTCACGATGTCATGGACCTTATACAGCATGTAGCCCAGAAGCTCCTGGTCTTCTTCCGTCACGTCGTCCAGAGACTCGATGTGCTTCTTCGGGATCATCAGGACATGAACGGGCGCCTGGGGGCTCAGATCCTTATAGACGCAGATCTTCTCGTCCTCGTAGACGATTTCCGACGGGATCTCGTGGGACGCGATCTTACAGAAAATGCAGTCTGACATGTCTCTCTCCTTTCCTCCCGTCAGACGGGAAATATTTCCTTATTATACCACAGAGCGTGGCCTGCCGCCAGGCGGGAGAGAGGACAAAAGGCCGCGAGACCGTCCGGTCAGCGGGAGAGACCAAAAACTGCCGGAGCGCCCGGTCAGCGGGTTCCGCTGCGCCCGGCTGACCCGGCGCCCGGCCGGTCCTTCCCTATTCCTCTGTCAGGCCGATGGGGACCACAACCACCTCGCCGAGGAATTCCTCCGCTTCATCGGCGAGGTGAACCGGTTTCTTCGCGTGAAAGCAGCATGTCAGGTCGGCGTGGACCGCCCGCCGGACCAGGGGTTCCAGGTCCAGGTCTTCCGGCTTTAAAGCGCCGGCGGGAGCGGTCTCCGCCATGGCCTGTTCCGGAAAGGCGTCGGACAGGTACTCCTCCGGCACCCAATTGCCCATGGACATGCCGGCCATACCTTCCCCCTTCCAAAGGGGGCTGTCCGGGTCGAAGTCCGCTCGGATCTTCTCCATCAGGGCCTGACGCCGTTCCCTTTCTTCTCTGCCCGCGTATTCCTCGGTACCCAGGTCGCCGGGCAGGCCGCTGGGCAGGTCCAGGGAGACCACCAGGGCGTCCCGGCCCAGGGAATCGATGTAGCCGAGGGCCCGGTCACCGGCGGCGTCCGGTTCCCCGTGGAAGCCGGTCCCGTACATGGCGTCCACCACCAGCTTCGTATCCAGGAGATCCATGAGGGCAGAGACCCCCAGGTCGTCCAGGGCGAGGACCTGAACTTCTTCCGGCAGCCGGCCGAAGGCCGCCCGGGCCAGGTCCGTCCCCGGCTGGCCGGAGACCAGGACCACCATGACCCGAAGGCCGGCCTCCGCCAGGACCCGGGCGGCAACGAATCCGTCGCCGCCATTATTGCCCTTCCCGCAGAAGACCACGGCCCGGAGATCCCGGACCTCTCCTTCCTTTTCCGCCAGCCGGGACAGCATCAGCTTCGCCGCCCCGGTCCCGGCCAGCTCCATCATCTCCGCGTAGGATACGCCAGCCTCGTCCCCCGCCTTCTCGATGGCCTTCATCTCAGCGCAGGTCACGAAATCCTTCTGTTCCGTCATTCGATTGCCTCCCCGGTCATTCCCTCCCCGGTCAGGCCCGTCAGCCGGACCCGGAGGATCTCCGTCCGGCCCCGGAGGGGGCCGGGCAGACTTGTTTGGATATAATTATCAGTATAGCCGGCGGTGTGGAAAGTCTGCCGGTCTCCCTGCCCGGCTGTTCCGGCCGGATCTACCGTTCCGGCGCGGCCGGCGGGACCGCCCGGTCCCGGCTGCCCCGCTGTCCGCGCTCCCTCAATCCCCTGGTCCTCGCCGGAGATGGGATCTGCCACAGTCCGCTCTGTCAGGACCTCCCGGACAGCGCCCACGCAGGACCTGCGGAATTCCCGGGAAACTTCCTCCGCCCGCTGAATCAGCTCCGCGCTCCTGGCCTTCTTCAGCTCGGCCGGCACCTGGTCCTTCCAGCCGGCCGCCGGAGTCCCGGCCCGGGGCGAATAACGGAAGACATGGACCTTACAGAAGGCCGACGCCGTGACCGCCCTCAGGCTGTCCTGGAAATCTTCCTCTGTTTCCCCGGGGAAGCCCACGATCAGGTCCGTGGAGATCCCGTACAGGGGATCCCGGGACCGGAGCACGTCCACGATGGCCCGAAAGTCATCCATGGAATAGCGGCGGTTCATCCTGGCCAGGACCCGGTCGGACCCGCTCTGGAGGGCCAGGTGAAGGTGGTGGCAGAGCCGGTCATAGTCCAGGAGCTCCTTCACCGCGCCCGCGTCGATCTCCGTCGGCTCCAGGGAACTCAGACGGATCCGGAAGTCACCGGGCAGGTCGTTCAGCGCCCGGATCAGGCTTCCCACACCGCCGGTTTTCAGGTCGCGTCCGTAATAGGCTGTGTTGATGCCGGTCAGAACGACCTCCCGGCAGCCTTTGTCAACCAATCCCCGGACCTCCCGGACCACCTCCTCCGGAGCCCGGCTTCGGATCCTGCCCCTGGCGTAGGGGATGATGCAGTAGGAACAGAAGTTGCCGCAGCCCTCCTGGATCTTAATGAATGCCCGGGCCCGGCCGTCCATTTCCTGAATCTCCCCCTGGGACTCGTAGCGGGTCAGCTCCCGTGTGGGATGGACCCGGACCGAGGGCTCGTGATCCCGGAAATAGGCCTGAACCTGGTCCAGGACCGCCCCCTTCTCATCCGTCCCGCAGACGATCTCGACCCCATCCAGGGAAGCGGCCTCTTCCGGGTTCATCTGGACATAACAGCCGGTCACAGCCACCACAGCGTCCGGATTCAGGCGGCGGGCCCGGCGGATATACTGCCGGGATTTCCGGTCGGCCAGCTGAGTGACGGTACAAGTGTTGACCACGTAAACGTCTGCGGTCTCCCCTTCGCCCGCGATCTCCCAGCCCGCCCGGACAAACTGCTCCTTCATGGCCTCGGTCTCGTACTGGTTGACCTTACAGCCCAGCGTATGGAAGGCCGCCCTCATGCGTCCGCCCTCCGGAGGACCATGGCGCACCACTCGTTTCTGCGCCGGACCTCCTCTAATGTGAAACCGGCCTCTGTGAGCGCCGTCCGAACCATCTCTTCCTTCTCGAGAAGGATCCCGGAAGCGATGAAGAGACCGCCAGGGGACAGATGGGCGCGGATGTCCTTCCCCAGCAGGCAGATGAGCTCCGCCATCAGGTTGCCCACGATCAGGTCCGCGGTGAAGGGGACCCCCTTCGTCAGATCTCCGAACACCGCCTTCGCGGTCCCGGCGACGCCGTTCTTCTCGATATTCTCCGAAGCCACCCGGACCGCTTCCCGGTCCACGTCCACCCCCAGGACCTGTCCGGCCCCTAACATGGCCGCCGCGATGGCGAGGATGCCGGACCCGCAGCCCGCGTCCAGGACCTTCTGGCCGGGCTGAAGCCGCTCGTCCAGGAGGGCCAGGCACATGGAGGTGGTCTCATGGGTCCCGGTCCCGAAGGCCATGCCCGGGTCGATCTCGATGACCAGGTCCCCGTCCTTCGGCTGATATTCTTCCCACGAGGGCCGGACCACCAGCCGGTCTGAGGCCCGGAAGGGCTTGAAATAGGCTTTCCATTTATCCTTCCAGTCACTGTCGTCCCGGACCGCCTCCGTAATCCGGAGGGTCCCCAGATCCGCGCCGGGCCCGAAGGCCCCCTCCCGGACCGCCAGGGCCAGGGACCGGACCTTCGCCTTCGCCTGCTCCGCCTGGGCCGCGCCCTCAGGCGTATCCGGCAGGTAGACGAAGAACCGGGGCAGCTCGTTCATCTTCCTGGCCACCTCGTCTTCGATGTAATCCCACTCGTAGGTCTCCTTCTTCGCCATGATCTCCGCGACGTCCCGGGGATCCTCCACCGCCGTGTCCTCGATGCCGATGGCTTCCAAAGCCCCCGTGAGGACCTCGATCCCCGCCTCTGATGTCTCTATGGTCAATTCGATGTACTTCATCTCCCGCTCCTTCCGAACGGCGAAAACGCCGTTATTTACTATTTTACAGGCTGTTTCTCAGCCCGGCAACCCATTTCCCTTCTTACATCTCTTTTACATTCGTGGTATGATAAGTGTGTAAAAGACTGTGAACCTGCTAGAAGGGAGATGCTTACGAATGTTCCAGGTTGGTGACCTCGTCATGTACGGCGGCACCGGGGTCTGCAGGGTGAAGGACATGACGGAGACCGATTTCGACGGCCGCATCACAGAGACCCTGTACTACATCCTTGAGCCCATATATCAGAGCGGCCTGATCTACGTGCCCGCTGACAACCAGAAGGTCTTCATGCGGCCAGTCATCTCGAGGGAAGAAGCCATCCGCCTGATCGACAGCATGCCGGAGACAGACTCGAAGGTCTTCCGGAGCAGCAGCACCCAGCAGTTGTCGAAGCACTACCAGGAAGTCATCCAGTCCCATGATACGACGGAACTGATCAGGATGACGAAGTCCATCCATAAGAAGAAGCGGAACGCCCTGAAGCAGAACCGACGGCTGGGACAGATCGATAAGAAATACATGAAGCTGGCCGAGGACCTGCTGTTCGGCGAGCTGGCCTGCGCCCTGGATATTCCCCGGGATCAGGTGGAAAGCTACATCGAGGACCGTCTGGGGAAGGATCCCCTGAAGTAAGCGGAACGGAAAACGGGGCGCATGCCCGGGACGCCGGCCGCACGCCCACGGGGCCGCCTCCGGCGGCCCCGCTTTTTTGCCGTCTCCGGCGGTCCCGTTTTTTTTCGTCCCCGGCGGTCTGCAAGCCAGAAAGGAGCCGAAAACATGCGATTCGTCATTCAGCGAGCCCTGGAGGGCGCCGTCACCATCGAAGGGAAAACGGTCGGCCAGATCGGCCGGGGCCTGGTGGTCCTGATCGGCGTCGCCCCCACAGATGACCAGAAGACCGCGGAGAAGATGGTCCGAAAACTCCTGGCCATGCGGATCTTCGAAGACAGCCATGGCAAGACCAATCTCTCCCTGGACCAGGTGGGCGGCGGGCTTCTGCTCATCTCCCAGTTCACCCTCTACGCCGACTGCCGGCGCGGAAACCGGCCGGGCTTCACCGGCGCCGCCGGCCCGGACCTGGCGGAATCCCTCTACGACTGGATCGTCGCCGCCTGCCGGGAGAAAGTCCCCCAGGTGGCCACCGGCGTCTTCGGCGCGGACATGAAGGTCTCTCTGGTGAACGACGGCCCCTTCACCATTATCCTGGACAGCGACAGCCTGGGCTGAAGGGCGGCGGCAAACAGGGGGAAGGCCCGCGTCTGAAACGTTCACCACGGCCCCCGGTCCACCGCCTTGACCTGGATGAACCGGCACTCAGTCTCCCACCGCCGTCCGGATAGACCGGACCACCCGGCCGGTCAGCGCCCACCTGCTGAAGGGCGTAATCACATAGAAGCCGTCTGTGTAGGGCGCCATCTCCTTCGCGATTTCGGTCGAAAGGGAGACCGCCAGGTCCTCCGCCTGAGCGCGGTCCAGCCCATGATAACGGTCCTGGATGCTTTTCGAGACGCAGATGCCATTGATCTCACTGTCCATGAAGGCCGCGTTCCGCTCACTGACCACCGGCATGATGCCGCCCAGGAGCCGGCACTTCAGAACTTCCCTGGCCCGTTTCAGGTTCTCCATCCCCTCCGGCGACAGGACCGGCTGGGTCAGAAAGCCGCACATCCCGTTTTCCAGCTTCTCCTCCGCGATCCTGAGCTGGGTGCTGAAATTCCGGGCATTCACATTCAGCGCTCCGAAGATATGGAAGGGAGCCAGCTGTCCCTTCTGACCCAGGCCGGATACGAAGGCCGCCATCCTGCGGGAATTAAACTGGTAGACGCTTTTCACCTCATCCCGCTCCGCCGTGGGCACAGGGTCCCCGGTGACCAGAAGCACGTTTCGGATCCCCTCCACGGACAGGCCCAGGAGAAGGGCCTTCGTCGCGTTCAGATTCCGGTCCCGGCAGGTCATGTGAGGCAGGGCCTCCATGTTCATCTCCCGGCGGAGGTGGACCGCCATCAGGCTGGAATCCATCCGTGCCCGGGCCACCGGGCAGTCCGCGATGGTGATGATGTCCGCCCCGGCGGCCCGGAGGATCCGGACCCCGTCTTCATAGCCCCTGATATCGGCGTTTTCCGGCGGATCCATCTCCACAGCCATGACCCGCTTCCCGCTGGTCAGCTTCTCCCAGAAGGGGCTGGCCGCGTCCTCCTGGACCACCTTCGGCCGGGCTCTGCGGGCCGCCTGAACAGCGGGACCGGCCGCCAGGGCCTCCTTCGCCCGCCGGATGAAGGCAGGCGTCGTGCCGCAGCAGCCGCCCAGAATCCGGACGCCCCGATCGAATATCTGCCGGATCCCCTGCCCGAAATAGGCGGGGTCAGACTCGTAGAAGGTCCGGTTCCTGACCACCACCGGATAGCCGGCGTTCGGCATCACAGAGAGCTGGAGTCCCTCTGTATCCATCTGGTCCAGGAGATCCGCCATCTGCCGGACCCCGCTGACGCAGTTCAGCCCCACCGCGTCCACAGCCCCCGAGGCCCAGACGGTCCGGAGCAGGTCCTCCCCGAAGAAGCCGTCCCGGGAATACCCCTCCGCCAGGACCGCGAAGGAGACGATGATGAAGGCGTCCGGCGCCTTCTCCCGGATGTAGCGGGCCGCCTCCGGCAGCCCCTGGGCGGCCGCGTTGGTCTCGAACAGAAAATGTTCGGCCCCCAGATCCAGGAAGACCTGCGCCAGCCGTTCATACTCCGCCGCCGTTTCCGCCGGCGACAGACCGTTGACCGGCCCGATATCCGCGAACACGAAGGCGCCGGAGGGCGCGGCCGCCGCCTCCGCCAGCCGCCAGCCCGCCCGGATCACCCGGTCCGCCGCGGCTGTGTCCCCCTGGAAGGCCGGCCCATTCACCGCGAAAGTATTGGTCTTGATGGCCCGGGCCCCCGCCTCCAGGTACTCCCGGTGGATGGCGGTGATCAGCTGAGGCGCGTGGAGATTGGCCATCTCACAGCCTTCCCCCGTCCTCCGGGTCTTCTCTGAATAATAGGTCCCCATGCCCCCGTCGAACAGAAGGTACCCATTCTCCTCGATATATGCCTGGATGTCTTTTTTCGACATTTCCTCTCCTCTTCTGACAAAATCATCCTGACAGACGTTCCCCGCCGCGCCGCCGGCGCCGCCTCTGAACGAGCAGGCAGTCCGAAAGGCCAGCGGTCAGCCGGCTTCCACACCCGGCCGCCTGGCCCGCTGGTCCACAGAAATCATGCCGCGGGCCGGCAGGCCTCAGCCCAGGACCTTCCGGGCGATCTCCACCGACTGCTGGGCGTCCTTCGAGTAGTAGTCCGCCCCGATCTCCTCGGCGTACTCCGGGGTCAGAACGGCTCCGCCCACCATGACCACACAGCCGGTCCCGGCCTCCTTCAGGGCCTCGATGGTCTTCTGCATGGCAGGCACCGTGGTGGTCATCAGGGAGGACAGGCCCACCAGCTTGACCTGGTTTTCCTGAGCGCAGGCCACCACCGCCTCCGGGGCCACGTCCCGCCCCAGGTCGTAGATCTGGTAGCCGTAGTTTTCCAGCACCACCTTCACGATGTTCTTCCCGATGTCGTGGATATCCCCCTGAACCGTGGCCAGGATGATCTTCCCCTTAGCGGCGCCGGAACCGCCCTCTTCAATCATCTTCGCCTTGATCAGGTCCAGGCCGGCTGTGGCGGCGTTCGCCGCGTTGATCAGCTGGGGCAGGAAGATGATCTCCTTCTCATACCGGTCTCCCACCACGTCTAAGGCGGGGATGATCTTCTGCTGGATGATGTCCATGCCCGCTGTGGTGGACAAAAGCTCTCTGGTCAGCCGTTCCACGTCGCCGGGCAGCCCCTTGATGATGGCGTCCTGAAGGGGATCGCCCGCGCTGGATTCTTTTTCCCCTGCGCCCGAAGCCTCAGGAACGTCCTCCGGGACCAGAGCCCCGAAGGGAGGAAGCTTCTTTCCGGCCTTTTTCAGCCGCTTGCGGGCCGCCTCTTCCGGGGCGAACCGCTGGATATACGCGGCGCAGTCCGGGTCCTCGCAGGACAGGGCGCGGAAGGAGACCACCGCGTCGTAGATGAACTTCTCATTCGGGTTGATGATGGGGAAGTCCAGGCCGCACTGGAGGGCCTGGATCAGGAAGTTCTCGGTGACATGGAGTTTCGCGGGCAGGCCGAAGGAGATGTTGCTGACCCCCAGGGCGCAGTGCTGGCCCAGGGTCTCGCTCATGTAGCGGACGGCCTTCAGCGTCTCCACCGCCTGGTTCTGCTGGGCGGAGACGGTCAGGGTCAGGCAGTCGATGATGATGTCTTCCCGGGGGATCTGGTATTTCTCGGACTCCTTCAGGATCCGGCCGGCGATCTCGATCCGCTGTTCCGCCGTGTCGGGGAGGCCGGTCTCGTCCAGGCAGAGGCCCAGGAGAGCGGCGCCGTAGTGCCGGGCCAGGGGAAAGATGGCGTCCATCCGGGCCTGGTCTCCGTTCACGGAATTGATGATAGCCCGGCCGTTCACAGCCCGGAGGCCCGCCTCCACCACTTCGGGATCGGCGGAGTCGATCTGCAGGGGAAGAGTGGTCACGCTCTGGACCGCCTTCACGACCTTTACGATTAAGGTCTTCTCATCCACGCCGTTGGTGCCGACATTAATGTCCAGGATATCGGCCCCTGCCTCCTCCTGCTCGATGGCCAGCTGCTTCACATAGTCCATGTCCTGGTCCTGGAGGGCCTGCTGGAGCCGCTTCTTCCCGGTGGGATTGATCCTTTCGCCGATGACGTTGACCTTCCCGAACTCGGCCATGCTGGAGGCGGAGCAGATCCCCCGCCGTTTTTCCTCTGTCCTGTCCGCCGGCGTCCAGTCAGGAACGTCCCGCATGACGCCGGCCAGGGCCTCGATGAAGCTGGGATCGCTGCCGCAGCAGCCGCCGGCCGCCGCGATGCCCACTTCCTTATAGGCCGCCATCTCCCGGGCGAATTCCCCGCTGTCCATGGCATATTCCCCGGTCCGGGGGTCCGGCAGTCCGGCGTTAGGCTTGACGATCAGGGGCAGGCTGGTCCACTGGGCCATTTCCCTCACGATGGGAAGAAGCTCGGCGGGGCCTAAGGAGCAGTTGACCCCGATGGCGGAGGCGCCCAGCCCCTCCAGGGTCTGGGCCATGGCGTCCACCCGGGTGCCCAGGAAGGTCCGGCCGTTGGCCTCGAAGGTCAGGGTCACCCAGGCAGGCAGGTCCGCGTTCTCCCTGACCGCCAGGAGGGCGGCCTTGGCTTCATAAAGGTCCGTCAGCGTCTCGCAGACCACCAGATCGCAGCCCGCCTCGACGCCGGCCAGAACCTGCTCCTTATAGATGTCATAGGCCTCCTCGAAGGTCAGGGCGCCCATGGGTTCCAGCAGCTCGCCGATGGGCCCCATATCCAGGGCCACCCGGACCCCCGGCGTCTCCGCCGCGGCCTCCTTCGCGGTCCGGACATTGGCCAGGATGGCCTCCCGGGGGCTGACCCCGGTCCCCGCCATCTTCGGCGCGCTGGCCCCGAAGGTGTTGGCGTAGATCACCCGGCTCCCCGCCTCGATGTAGCGGCGGTGGATGGCCCGGACGACCTCCGGATGCTCCATGCCGAAGATCTCCGGCTTCTCGCCGGGCTGGATGCCCGCCGCCTGCAGCTGTGTCCCCATGGCGCCGTCTAATATGATCATATCCGTTATCCTCTCTCCACGCCGCTCAGCGGCAGAATTACAGCCGGTCCCCCCGGCAGGTCACCCCATTCTTCCGGAAGGGGCAGTGACGAAAGCTCAGGCAGTTCTCACAGTCCGCCGGCCGGTGTTTCTGGGGCCGGTCGGAAATTCCCATAACCGCCGTCACCGACTTCCGGGGGACCATTAAATGATTCCTGGACAGGGTCACCCCGATCCTGCGGGTCATGTCCAGGGCGGCGAAGAATTTCGGCTGTTCCGCCAGAGGCAGATCCCCGTAGCCCGGGCTGAACCGGTCCGTCAGATATAGGCCCTTCGCCTCCGTTTCCCGCCGGAGGTCGGCCTCGAAATTATTGCAGACATTCTCGATGGCGGTGCTGGCGCAGGCGTCCATGACGAAGGCGTCCGCCGCGTGGACGACCTCCATCTTCATGAGCAGCCGTTCCACATCCGCCCCGAGGGTCGCGCCGAGGAGAACCGCCTCCTGACACTCCGCCAGCATACCGGCCACATCCTGTCCGCCCAGGGGCATCCCCTCGATGGCGCCCGCCTGGACCGGCAGGGTCTTCCAGACCAGCCGGGGCTGCGCCGCCTTCAGGATCTCCGCCCGGCAGCGGGCCAGCTGGTCCTCCGTCTCCGGTCCAAGCTTCTGGCCCCGGTAGCCCAGGTATTTCAGGATCTCGTTCTCATTCAGCTCTGTGATTCTGGCTTCCGGCATGCTGGCCTCCT
>CACZTH010000136.1 GCA_902784035.1 uncultured Eubacteriales bacterium | reverse complement strand
TCCGCTTCGACCATGACGAGCTGGAGCATAAGGCCATCCGCGGCGGCTGGTATACCTTCGCCGGCAAGCACTGCACCGAATACGCCATCGCCACGACGGCCGTCCGCATGGCCCAGGCCATCCAGTACGACGAGAAGCTGATCATGCCCGCCAGCACCCTGCTGAAGGGCGAGTATGGCGAGAAGGACATCTTCGTGGGCGTTCCGGCGGTGATCGGCGCGAACGGCGTCGAGAAGGTCATGGAGCTCCCCCTCACCGATGAAGAGAAGGCGAAATTCCATTCCTGCTGCGACAGCATCCGGAAGAATATGGCCCTGGCCGACTCCCTGGAGAAATAGAGAAGCTGACGAAAAATCCACGAGGCGGCCCAGCCGGGACGCCTCGTTTTCATATACGATCGCGGCCGCCGAAGGAGGAAAGAACGAATGAAACGCAGAAATCTGATGGACGATATCTCTGACGCCTCCCGGGCGGAGATGATCCCCTGCTTCAAGCCTGTGACCCGCAGATATCAGAAGGACGAGATGATCATGACCTATGACGGGGAAGAGCCGAAGACCGTGGCGGTCCTTCTGTCCGGCGCTGCCCAGCTGGAGCTCCTGAACGCGGGCGGGAGCCAGTATGTCCTGGAACGCTACGAGCCCGGAGACGTTTTCGGCCAGCTTTTCGCCCTGCCCCTGGACTATTTCGGCTATACGGTCACGGCAGTCACCGACTGCGCTGTCCTCTACCTGGACTACAGGCACATCGTGACCCCCTGCGAGCGGCTCTGCGCCCACCACAGCCAGCTGATCAGCAACCTGTTCATCATGACCGCCCAGAAGTCCCAGGAACTCTCCCTCCACATCTCGATCCTGAGCCAGACGACCATCCGGTCCAAGCTCCTGGCCTACCTCTCCTACGCCCGGACCCTGTCCGGACAGAAGGATCCCAGAGGCGTTTTCCAGATCCCCATGTCCATTTCTGCCCTGGCGGACTACCTGAACGTGGATCGGGCCGCCCTGATGCGGGAGATGAAGGCCATGCGGGAGGACGGGGTGATCGAGAGCAGGCGGCGGAACTTCCGGCTGCTGACGGACCAGGCGGAATGACCGGACGACGGAAAAGGGGGACGGCGCGCCCATGGCGCCGTCCCCTTTTTTTCATCTGTTCCCCGTCCTGCTTCCAGGCAGCCGGGCAGCGATCGGTCCCGACTGCCTTCCGTCAGGCGTCCATCTCTTCCCGAATCAGGCCGCCCAGGATGGACAGACCGCTGTCGATCTGCTCCGGCGTCAGGGAACCGAAGGAGATCCGCATGCAGTTGGTCCCCCTGCCCTCGCCGATGAAGAAGCATTCTCCGGGCAGGAAGGAGACCTTCTTCTCCAGGGCCCGGTCCAGGAGCTTCGTGGTATTGACGGAACCCTCGGGCAGCTCCACCCAAATGAAGAGGCCGCCCTCCGGCCGGACGATCTTCGTCCCTTCCGGCATATACTTCTCCAGGGCCGCCAGGGCGATGTCCCTCTTCTCCTTATAGAAGGCCCTGGCCTTCGTGATGTGGTCGTCGAAGTAGCCCCGGTTGAAATACTCGGCGCAGAGGACCTGGATCAGGGTGGAAGTCTGGGAATTGGTGGCGGTCTTCACGTCATAGAGATGACGGATGATCTCTTCCTCCGCGTAGCAGTAGCCCACCCGGGCGCCCGGGGAGAAGATCTTGGAAAAGCTGTTGGCGAAGACCACGTTGCCGCAGGTGTCCAGCGTTTTCAGGGCGGGGATGTCCTCTCCCTCGTAACGGAGCTCCACATAGGGATCGTCCTCGATGACGATGGTCTCGGGATGCTGGTTGGTGAAGGCGGCGATCTCCTGGCGGCGGGCCCAGCTGGTGGTCCGGGCGGCGGGATTGTGGAAGGAAGTGATCAGATAGATGATCTTCGGCTGATATTTCTCGAATTTCTCCTTCAGGTCCTCCACGATGACGCCGTCATCATCACAGGCCACCGGCACACAGGTGGCCTCCAGCATCTGGAAAATCTCGATGCACTGGACGAAGCTGGGGTCCTCCACCAGGACCACATCGCCCTTATTCAGGTAGGCCTGGCTGACCAGGTTCATGGTCTCCAGGCCGCCGTTCACGACGATGACCTGCCTGGGAGAAGCTCCCTGAATGCCCCGATTAGGCAGGAGCTTGTCACAGATGACCTGACGGAGCTCCATCTGGCCCTGGGGATTTCCATAGGCCAGCGCAGCCTGTCCCTTCCCAGGGACCTGGAGGATGTCATCCGCGATCTGCCGGAGCTCATCCACCGGGAAGGTCGCCCAGGCCGGGGAACCTCCGCCGAAACTGATCACCGAAGGATCGGTCATGGACTCGAACAGGCCCCTGACCGCGTCCGCACTCTTCTTCATCGTCGTCATCCGCTCTGCAAGCTGCGCCATCGTACAATTCCTTTCATTAAAATGACAAAAAAAATTCATTCGTCGAGCAAAAATAAATTACCGCTATTATATCCCAAATCCCCGAAAAGGTACAGTGTTCTCGATAGATTTATTGAAAAAGCCCTCGGAGACAGATATAATGAAAGATAGCTGTTTAAACAATGGAGGTCAAGAAATGGCGATTTTAGACACACTGAAAACGAAACTGAAGAATGAACATAAGACCATCGTGCTGCCGGACGGCCCGGATCCCCGGATCCTGGAAGCCGCTTCCAAGCTGACCGCGGAAGGCCTGATGGACATCATCCTGGTCGGGACGAAGGAAGAGTTCCAGAAGGGCCAGGCGGCCACCGGCTATGACATCTCCAAGTGCGAAATCGTGGATCCCGCGGATTATCCCGAGATGGACCAGATGGTCGCGGAAATGGTCAAACTGAGAAAGGGAAAGATGACCGAGGATCAGGTCCGGGAAGCGCTCCAGGCCGGCAATTACTTCGGCACCATGCTGGTGAAGATGGGGAAGGCTGACTGCCTCCTGGGCGGCGCCACCTACTCCACCGCCGACACCGTCCGTCCGGCCCTGCAGCTGATCAAGACCAAGCCCGGCGCCCACCTGGTGTCCTCCTCCTTCGTCCTGATCAGAGACGAGGAAGTGAAGATCTTCGGCGACTGCGCCATTAATATCGACTATCAGGATTCGAAGGATAAGGAAGGCAATGTGACCTTCACCGCCGCTGAGAAGCTGGCCGAGGTCGCCTATGAGTGCGCCAGCACCGGGAAGCTTTTCGGCCTGGACCCGAAGGTGGCGGTCCTGAGCTTCTCCACGAAGGGTTCCGGGAAGGGCGGCACCGTCAAGCTGTCCCATGACGCGGTCCTGGAGGCCCAGAAGCGGTATCCGGACCTGGCCGTCGACGGCGAGTTCCAGTTCGACGCCGCTGTTTCCCCGGTGGTCGCGAAGACCAAGTGCCCGGATTCCGAGATCGCCGGCCAGGCCAACGTCTTCATCTTCCCGAACATCGAGGCCGGCAACATCGGCTATAAGATCGCCCAGCGGCTGGGCGGCTTCAAGGCCCTGGGTCCGGTGCTCCAGGGGCTGAACGCCGAGATCAACGACCTGTCCAGAGGCTGCAACGCGGAGGAGGTCTATGAGATGGCCATCCTGACCGCCGCCCTGGCCTGAGCACAGACTCCCTGAGAACAGGACCAACCCGTCCCGCCCGCTCCGACGTGAGCGCCGCGGGACTTTTTTCGCCCATAAGAAAACCCCGCCTTTCACGCGGGGTTCCGCTCGTGAACAAAGATTCCCCTGCATACGTCCGTCCGGGACCGGCCCCCGCGCCAGGAAGCCGGCCGCCCTCCCGGAAGAAGACCGCGCGCTTCCGTCCTTCAGTCCTTCCGGGCCTCCGCTTTCGCCAGGAATCTCTCGTTATAGATGATGAACCGCTCGTGGGTCCCCCGGCCGACCAGTCCCTTCTCATCGTTCACGGTCACCTGGAAGACCAGCCGGCGGCTGTCCACCTCGACCAATTCAGACGCGCACGTCACGGTCATGCCCACCGGGGTCGCGGCCAGGTGCTCCAGCCGCAGGCTGGTGCCCACCGTCCCCTGCCCCGGCTCCAGGAAGGGCTCCACCGAGGTGAAAGCGGTCTGCTCCATGAGCGCCGCCATGCAGGGGGTGGCGAAGACCGGAAGCAGGCCGCTCCCCATGGCCTTCGCGGTCCGCTCCTCCGTCACTGTCAGTGAACAGGTATTCCTGATTCCCGGTTTCAGTTCCATATAGACCTCCTCATTCCGTCTCTGCCGCCGCTGGGCAGGTCCACCCTGCCCCGGCTCTCCATCTCATCTATCGTCCGCGGCCCCGCCCGCCGCGGAGCCTCCTCCCCTACGACCGGGCGAAGCGTTCATTCAGTTTGACCAGGACCAGAGCCAGAACCAGGCCCAGGGCCAGGAAGACCAGGGCCCAGACAGGCGCGTTCCCGCCGTCATTAAAGGGATAGGGCCCTTTCAGCTTCCCGGAAGCGCTCAGGACCATAGTCGCCGCCACATAGATCACGGTGGGGATCAGGGCGATGACCGCGTCCTTCCAGGTGAAAAACTTTCCCTCTTCGAAGAAAACGAAGGAGACCACCCCGCAGGCCGGCCCTAACAGCTGGGTGAAGAGCCCGGACCCCTGTACGAAGACCCCTGAGAAACCGCCGGCCGCCCGGGGCAGCAGGAAAACCAGCGCCGCCGCGAAAGCCAGAAGCTGGCAGGATGTGGTCATGAAACGGAGGGTCTGAATGGCGGGGCTGATCTCGCCGTCGAAGCCCATGCCCGGCATGGCCACCACCAGGTAGATCAGGCTGCCAATGAAGGCGAACAGGCCCGCGTCGATCGCGTAGTAGGCGAAGATCCCGTTCGCGTGCTCCGTCATCCCGCTGAATACGCCGATGATGCCGAAAACCGCCACGAAAACATTCAGGACCAGGGCTGTCTTCCGTCCGGCGGACAGGTCCTTCATGACGTCATCAAGATTATTCTTAGCCATATCATTCCTCATTCATTCTATTTTTTACGAAAAACATAAAAATTATATCACCTATTTTTAAAAAACGCTACCATTCCGGCCTGTCCTGTGCTATACTTTCATTGTTGCGATCCGTTAGCTCAGCTGGGAGAGCGTCTGGGTGACAACCAGAAGGTCACAAGTTCAAGTCTTGTACGGGTCACCATATTGGTACGCATGTCGAATGATCGGCATGCGTTTTTCTTTTGTCCGAAACAGAAAGGCGGCCCGGCATCCGGCCAGACCGCCCTGCACATCTACCCCAGCACGTAGACCTTCACATGCCGGCGCCCCCAGCGAAGGGCTTCCCCGGTACTGCGCATGTAAAGGTCCACCACGTTCCCCTTCACGGCGCCGCCGCAGTCATTGGCCACCGCGAAGCCGTAGCCCGTGATGTAGAGCCGTGTCCCGTAGGGGATCACCGAGGGGTCCACCGCGCAGGTCCCGTAATGGCAGCGGGAGCCCGCCGCCCCCACCGCCGTTTCGCCCATGTAATAGGCCGTGCAGTTGCCCGTGAAGGTCCGGGTCACCTTCACCTGGCCCGTCTGGCCGGTGGCGCTGGTCCCAAGCTGAAGCTCATCGTCCTTCTTCTCTTTAATCCATTTCTTCAGCTTCTTCGTCTGCTGGGTCTTCTTCCCGTTCACGTACTTTTCTGTATAGGTGTAGACTGCCTGGCCGGCCGCTCCGTCCACCTTCCGGACCGTCCCGGAGGAAAGGGTCTTCGTCAGGGTCACCAGCCCGGTCTGCGGCTTCACCGTTTCCGTCTTATCCAGCGTCACGATCTTCACCTGGTCGACCCGGACAGCGGTCTGGTAGGTCATCTGGGTGTTCAGGGCGGGAGTCACCACATCATCCTGATCATAGGTCACCCCGTTATATTTCAGATTCTCCTCCACCGTGCCGGGATACCGGACGATGGGGGTCTTCTTCCCGGCGAGGAGGATGTCGCTCTCCTCGCCCTTCAGGACCGTGCACTTCATCCCGCTCTTCACCAGGGTGGATTCCGCGGGCGAGACCCGGTCCAGATTCGTCAGGGTCAGAAGGCCCTCCTTATGAAGCTGGGCGGCGACCCCGGCCAGGGTGGCAGCGCGGGTGCGGACGATCATATCCTTCGTCCCGCTCAGGGTCTTATAGGTCACCTCCACCCGGGTGGGCAGGAGCCAGTAGGTGAAGACCAGAAAAACAGCGCAGGCCGCCAGGATCAGATCCAGCAGGATCAGCCGTTTCTTATTCAAATGGAATTTCTTCAGGGAGCGCATGTTCCCTCCTTCCTTTTCCGACGTTTTCAGATGTCAGTCGCTGACCCGGAACCAGCAGCTGTACATGCTGCGGAAGCCCAGGTCTTCATAAAGGCGCTTCGCCGGCGTATTTCCCTTCACACACTGGAGGTAGGCCTTCTGACACCCCTTCTTCCCGGCCTCCAGCAGCAGGGTGCTGACGATGGCCCGGGCGAAATGCTTCCGCCGGCAGCTGGGGTCCACATAGATCGCGTAGATCCCCGCGTAGCCCCGATCCAGGATCCCCAGACCGCTCGCCACCATCCTCCCGTCCAGCTCGATCTTCGCCACGATGGTCTCCTTCGGGATGGCGTGGTACATGGAAGGAACGATCCGGAGCAGGGTCGGGTTCGTGGTCCCGTTCAGGCGGAAAAGCCCCTCGATCCAGTCTTCCGTGATCCGGTCCCGGAGCTGGACCACGATGCCGCCCGGGTATCCCGCGATCGATGGCAGGCCGGAATTCCTGCCATAAAACTCATATTCCACATCTGTGGGAAGCCAGGGCCTGACCGTCCCCTCCTCCAGAACCATGGTCTCGTTCTCGTGTTCCTTCCGGTAGCCCCGGCCCGCCAGCATCCGGTCGAAAGCCGGGTCCAGGAGGGGGCTGATCTTAAAGATCACCGGCGTATGGAGCGTCCGGTAGATGTTCTCGCAGTAGGCCACCTTCTCCGGGATCGGAATCAGAGACCCCGCCACCTGCTCGACGCAG
>CACZTH010000135.1 GCA_902784035.1 uncultured Eubacteriales bacterium | reverse complement strand
TCGGCGGAAAGATTCTCGGTCGGGCGCGGAAAGAACAGAGTTCTGAGCCTGTGAATGAGGGACAAAGGAATCGTTGAAAGCGGTCCTTTCTTCATATAAAATAAAATACAGAGACAGCCCGGGGCGGCGGTCAGGCCGGAAGGAGCGGCTTTTCATATATGGCAGACAACGATTATCAGAAATATATCCGGAATTTCAGCATCATCGCTCACATCGATCATGGGAAGTCCACTCTGGCGGACCGGCTCATCGAGAAGACAGGTCTGGTGGCCCACCGTGACATGAAGGAGCAGTTCCTGGATAATATGGATCTGGAAAGGGAGCGGGGGATTACCATTAAACTCCAGACGACCCGGCTGGTCTACCGGTCGAAGGACGGGGAGGAATATGTCTTCAATCTGATCGACACGCCGGGCCATGTGGACTTCAATTATGAGGTCTCCCGGAGCCTGGCCGCCTGCGAAGGCGCCGTCCTGGTGGTGGACGCCACCCAGGGCGTCGAGGCCCAGACCATGGGAAATGTTTATCTGGCCCTGGACGAGAACCTGGAGATCCTTCCCTGCCTGAATAAGATGGATCTGGCCAGCGCCCGGCCTGAGGAAACGAAGGCGGAGATCGAGGACATGATCGGGGTGGACTGTGAAGGCGCGCCCATGGTATCGGCGAAAACCGGCATGGGGGTGGATGACCTGTTGGAGAAGATCGTACAGGTGGTGCCCGCCCCTAAGGGGGACTGCGACGCGCCGCTGAAGGCCCTGATTTTCGATTCGGTCTACGATAATTATAAGGGCGTGGTCATCTATGTCCGGATCTTCGACGGGATCGTGCGGGTGGGCGACACCATGCGGCTCATGGCCGCCGGCAAGAATTACGAGGTCACGGAGGTGGGCGTCATGGCTCCGGGCCATGTGCCCGTGAAGTATCTCCGGGCCGGCGATGTGGGATACATCTGCGCCGCCATTAAAACGGTTTCCGACGCCCGGGTGGGCGACACCGTGACCCTGGCGGACCGGCCCACGGCGAAGGCCCTGCCCGGCTATAAGAAAGTCCAGCCCATGGTCTACAGCGGCATCTACCCGGCGGAGGGGGAGAAATACGAGTCCGTCCAGGACGCCCTGGAGAAGCTTCAGGTGAACGACGCCGCTTTTCTCTTCGAGCCTGAGACCTCGGCGGCCCTGGGATTCGGTTTCCGATGCGGCTTCCTGGGACTTCTTCATATGGAGATCATCGTGGAGCGGCTGGAGAGGGAATTCAACCTGGCGGTGATCACCACCGCGCCCAGCGTAGTTTATAAGGTCATCCGGACCGACGGCGCGGAGCTCATGATCCAGAATCCCACGAACCTGCCGGACACCTCCGAGATCTCCCACATCGAGGAGCCCATCGTGAAGGCGGACATCATGGTGCCGAAGGAGTATGTGGGCTCTATCATGGAGCTCTGCCAGGCGAGGCGCGGCACCATGCTGAGCATGGAATACATTACCCCTGAACGGGTGGACCTCCACTATGAGCTCCCCCTGAACGAGGTGATTTATGACTTCTTCGATGCCCTGAAATCCCGGACCCGGGGATTCGGGTCCCTGGATTATGAGTTCCTCCGCTACCAGCAGTCCGACCTGGTCAAGCTGGATGTCCTCCTGAATAAGGATCTGGTGGACGCCTTCTCCATGATCGTCCACCGGTCGGAGGCCTATGCCCGCGGCCGGTTCGTCTGTAAGAAACTGAAGGACGTCATCCCCATGCATCAGTTCGAGGTTCCCATCCAGGCAGCCGTGGGCCAGAAGGTCATCGCGAGGGAGACAGTCAGGGCTTACCGGAAGGACGTCATCGCCAAGTGCTACGGCGGCGACATCTCCAGGAAGAAGAAGCTCCTGGAGAAGCAGAAGGAGGGCAAGAAGCGGATGCGTCAGTTCGGCACCGTAGAGGTGCCCCAGGAAGCTTTCACCGCTGTCCTGAAATACGACGAGGATAAGTAAGATGAGAAAACTGGGAATCTATGTCCACATCCCCTTCTGTGTCCGAAGGTGCCGGTACTGCGCCTTCTATTCCAATGAAGTGGGGGACCGGTCTACCCCTGACGTGGCGAAATTCGAGCGGGAGTATATCCTGTCCCAGGTGGAGAAGATCCGGAAATACGCCGCCATCTACGGACGCGAGCGGGAGGTGGACAGTATCTTTATCGGCGGCGGCACACCTTCCATCCTGCCGCCGGAGATGATCGGCTACCTGCTGGCCCGGGTCCGGGAGAATTTCCGGGTCACCGAGGACGCGGAGATCAGCCTGGAATCCAATCCGGGTACCCTGAGCCAGGAGAAGCTGGACGCCTATCTGGAAATGGGGGTGAACCGCCTGTCCATCGGCATCCAGTCTCTGGACCCGGCGGTCCTGGACATGCTGGGCAGGATCCATTCCCCGGAGGACGGGATCCGCAGCTTCCAGATGGCCCGGTCAGCCGGCTTTCAGAACGTGAACATCGACCTCATGTTCGGGATCCCAGGGCAGCGGTACGGGAGCTGGCTGGACACGCTGACGGGGATCCTGGATCTGAATCCTGAGCATATCTCTTTCTACAGTCTCCAGCTGGAGGAAGGGACGCCCTTTTTCGACAACTATCGGAACGGCAAGGTCCCGAAGATCGACACCGACCTGGACCGGGTCATGTACCATGAGGCCATCCGGGAGATGCGGGAAGCGGGCTATGAGCATTACGAGATCTCCAACGCCGCGAGGCCGGGCTTCCGCTGCCGCCACAACCAGAAATACTGGCGCTTCCAGGAGTATCTTGGGATCGGCGCCAACGCCAGCTCTTTCATCGCCGGCGCCCGCTTCACCGAAGAGCCGGACAGCGAGTACCACCTGAACAGTTTCATGGATGACGCCTCTGAGTACGTCTTCACGGGCCTCCGGATGATGGAGGGGATCAGCCGGAAGGCCTTCGCGGAGACCTTCGGCCGGGGCTTCTGGGACGTGTTCGGCGACCGCAGGGACTCCCTCAGGGAATACTTCGACCAGGGGCTCCTGATCGAGGACGGCGACATCCTCCGCCTGTCGGAGGAGGGGATCGACTGCTCCAACGAGGTCATGGCAGTGTTCGTATAGAACGAAAGGACCACCCATTTAGGCGGTCTTTTCGTGATTTCTGTATTTCCTCAGAAAAAGGAAAAATGTCAGTCGTCCAGATGGTGCTTGGTGACCTTCTTATCGATGGAGAGGATCTCACCCTCCGGCTTATACTCGATCTTCACGTAGCTGGAAACCTTCGGGGCGCCGGCGCGGAGGGCAACCAGCTGGCACTCCTTCACGATGTCCATCAGCTGGTTATAATCGTCTCCTTCGATGACGGTCTCGCAGGGCCCTACATAGCAGTGCAAACCCGTGCTCTTGATATAGGCGATAACTTCATCGACGATCCTGACCAGCTCATCATCGTCCAGGGTCGCGGGAAGTACCTGAATGGCGACACTCGCGTTCATGAATATTCCTCCTCCTACAATAAAGTTGTAGGTAACAGACACCTGACAACCAGCCAGGATCTGCTCCCTTTCATTGCTAAAGCTGTACAATG
>CACZTH010000134.1 GCA_902784035.1 uncultured Eubacteriales bacterium | reverse complement strand
CATTGTACAGCTTTAGCAATGAAAGGGAGCAGATCCTGGCTGGTTGTCAGGTGTCTGTTACCTACAACTTTATTGTAGGAGGAGGATGTCCATGTCGAAACAGGTGATGGTCCGGGACGTGCCCATCGGCGGCGGGGCCCCGGTGGTGATCCAGTCCATGTCCAATATCCCTTCCTGGGATGAAGAGGGGATCCTCCGCCAGATCGGGGAGCTGACGGAGGCCGGCTGCCAGATCGTCCGGCTGGCGGTGCCGGACCAGGAGGGTCTTCGGGTCTTCGGCCGGGTCAGGCAGCGGACGGAGACGCCTTTGGTCGCGGATATCCACTTCGATTACCGGCTGGCCATCGGGGCCCTGGAGGCATGGGCGGATAATGTCCGGATCAACCCGGGCAATATCGGGTCCCGTGACCGGGTCCAGAAGGTGGTGGACTGCGCGAAGGCCCACCATGCCCCTATCCGGATCGGGGTGAATTCCGGCTCTGTGGAGAAGGACATCCTCCGGAAATACGGTCATGTGGGCCCGGAAGCTCTGGCGGAGAGCGCCCTCCAGAACATCCGGCTCGTGGAGGAGATGGGATTCGACGACATCGTGGTGTCCATGAAGTCTTCAGATGTCCGGATGAACTACGACGCCCACAGGATCGCCGCGTCGAAGACCGACCACCCCTTCCACATCGGGATCACAGAAGCCGGGACGCCGGCCATGGGGAAGATTAAATCGGCGGCCGGGATCGGGTCCCTGCTTCTGGCCGGCATCGGAGACACGATCCGGGTCTCTCTCACCGCGGATCCCGTGGAGGAGGTCCGCTTCGCCCGGCAGCTCCTGGAGGCCATCGGCCTTCGGACCCCCCGGTTCGAGCTGGTCTCCTGTCCCACCTGCGGGCGGACCAGGATCGACCTGGAAGGTCTGGCGGAGACCGTGGAGGCCCGGCTCTCCCGGGAGAAGGACCTGCCAGAAGGCCTGAAGGTGGCGGTCATGGGCTGTGTGGTGAACGGGCCCGGTGAGGCCAGGGAAGCGGATTACGGGGTCTGCGGCGGCCTGGGGAAGGGGATCGTCCTCCGAAAGGGAGAGACGGTTCTGACCGCGGAGGAGGGCGACCTGGCGGAAGCTCTGATCCGTGTGATCCGGGAGGATCATCCCCTGAAGAGCGATATGGAGAAGGCATGAATGAACTGATCAGGGACAATATCGACTGGGCGGCCCTGCCTCCGGAAGGAGACATGGCCTACCGCTGTGAGGTCGAGGACGCCTATATCGGGAAGAAGACAGGCCTTCTGACCGTGGCCCTTGGCCTCAATTTCGTCGTGCCCTACCAGGATGACCGGAAGATCAAGCAGGCCATCGCCAAGTCTCTGCCCGGGATCCCCGGCGTCCAGCTGGAATACCGTTACGACCGGGAGCATATGGCGGTGCCGAAGGAATCTATCCTGAAGAATTATGCCGCCCGGATGGTCCATGAGAGGGGCGGCCTGTTCGGGCGGGCAGTGGATCCGGCGTCGGCGGAGGCTGTTGGAGACCAGGTGGTCTTCACCTCCTTCGGCAAGCTGGCTACGAAGAAGCTGAACGAGGAGGAGGCGGGGCAGATCTCCGCTTCCCTGGAGGAGGCCTTCGGCCTTGACTGTCAGGTCCGGTTCGAGTATGACGAAGAGAGCTATTCCGCGGCAGAGCGGAAACTGATGGCGGCGGAAGCGGCGGTCCCGGTCTACGAGGACTGCGGCTTCGAGGAGATGCCCTCCGGCGACGACTTCGAGGAGGCTCTGGCGGCCATGGGAGCTGTGGAAACGGGGCTGGCCGGGGAACGCGGGCTGGCGGGAGCGAGTGAGGCGGCTTCCGCCGCCGCGGATTCCGGCCCTGCCGCCGTGAATTCCGGTACTGCCGCCGCGGGTTTCAGCCCTGCCGCCGCGCCAGCAGGCTCCGGCCCGGCCGGAAGAAGGACTCCCGCCCGAAAGCCGGCCGCCCGGCGCCGGGCCGCGGCCGCTTCTCTCGAGCCCCGGGGAAAGCGGATCCTGGGGAAGGCCATTACCGAAGCCCCCATCCCCATGACCCAGGTCAGCCAGGACAGCGGCACCGTGGTGGTGGCGGGCGTCCTTTTTCATAAGGAGAGCAGGGCCCTCCGCCGGAAGAAGGTCATGATCACCTACCTCCTGACGGATAAGAAGTCCACTGTCTGCCTGAAGGCCTTCCTGAAGGAGGAGAAGTTCGCCCACCTGGACCAGGCTGTCCAGGAAGGGGATTACCTGATCTGCCGGGGGGACGCGGAATGGGACCGGTTCGATAACGAGACGAACGTCATGGTGAAGGACATCTCCCTGGGCACAGCCCCGGTCCGGGAAGATACCTGGCCGGACGGAAAAAGGGTGGAGCTCCACTGCCATACGAAAATGAGCGCCATGGACGGTCTGAACGACCCGAAAAGGATCGTGGACCTGGCGGCAGGCTGGGGCCAGCCCGCGGTGGCCATTACCGATCACGGGGTGGTCCAGGCCTTTCCGGACGCCGCGGAGGCGGCGGAGAAACAGGCGAAGAAGGGCCGGCCCATTAAGGTGCTCTACGGCATGGAGGGTTACCTCTACGATGACGCGGGCTGCATCGATGAGAAGGGGAACATCGATTATAAGAAGAAGAACACCAACCACATCATTCTCCTCTGCCGGACCCAGGCCGGCCTGCAGAACCTCTACAAGCTGGTGTCCATCTCTCACCTCCATTACTTCTATAAGAAGCCCAGACTGCCCCGGTCTATCCTGGACCAGTACCGGGAGGGCCTGATCGTCGGGTCAGCCTGTGAGGCGGGAGAGCTCTACCGGGCCATCGAAGAGGACAGGCCGGAGGAAGAGCTGGAAAGGATCGCCTCTTATTACGATTACCTGGAGATCCAGCCCCTGGTGAATAATAAATTCCTCCTGGAGAAGGGCTTCTATGATGACCCGGAGCGGCTCCGGGAGAACAACCGGCGGGTGACAGAACTGGGAAGGCGGCTGGGGAAACCCGTCTGCGCCACCACCGACGCCCATTATGACGAGCCTGAGTCCGCCATCTACCGGAACATCGTCCTGAAGAGCATGGGCTTTAAAGACGCCGAGAACGGCCGCGGCCTCTATCTCAGGACCACGGACGAGATGATGGAGGAATTCTCCTACCTGGGCCCAGAGGATGCCAGGCGGGTGGTCATCGAGGGGCCGAATCAGGTGGCCGGCTGGGTGGAAGACGGTATCCTGCCTGTCCCGAAGGAGAAGTTCCCGCCGAAGATCGAGGGGGCGGAGGAGACCCTCCGGACCACCTGCTATCAGCGGGCGCATGAGATCTACGGGGACCCCCTGCCCCAGCCGATCCAGGAACGTCTGGACACAGAACTGAACGCCATCATCTCCAACGGCTACGCGGTCATGTACGTATCCGCTCAGCTTTTGGTGAAAAAAAGCCTGGAGGACGGCTACCTGGTCGGGTCCCGGGGGTCTGTCGGCTCTTCCTTCGCCGCCACCATGGCGGGGATCACAGAGGTCAATCCCCTGGAGCCCCATTACATCTGCCCGAAATGCAAGAAGCTGATCTGGGGGGACAAAAAAGAATATGACAACGGTCTGGACATGCCCCCCATGGACTGCCCCGACTGCGGAACGCCCATGAAGCGGGACGGCTTCACCATCCCCTTCGCTACCTTCCTGGGCTTTAAGGGTAATAAGGAGCCGGACATCGACCTGAACTTCGCCACGGACTACCAGAGCCGGGCCCAGAAATACGTGGGGGTCATCTTCGGCGAGGAGAACGTCTATAAGGCGGGGACCGTGGGCACTCTCCAGGGGAACACGGCCTTCGGCTACGTCCACCACTTTTTCGAGGAGACGGGCCGGCCGGTGAATAAATATGAGGTCAGCCGGCTGGTGGACGGGCTGCTGGGGGTGAAGCGGACCACCGGCCAGCATCCCGGCGGCATGGTCGTCGTCCCCCGGGATCACGATATCACCGAGTTCTGCCCGGTTCAGCATCCGGCGGACGCGAACGACGCCGAGTTCATCACGACGCATTTCGACTACCATAAGATCGACCAGAACCTCCTGAAACTGGACATCCTGGGCCACAACGTGCCGTCCATGATCCGCCAGCTTCAGGACATGACCGGGGTGGATCCCCTGAAGGTGGACCTGACCGACCAGAAGGTCCTTTCCATCTTCAACGGCACAGAGGCCCTGGACATTCAGGATCCCGACTACCGGTTCACCCACGGCTCCTACGCCATCCCCGAGTTCGGCACCAGCTTCGTCCGAAAGATGCTGGACGACGTTAAGCCCCAGCGGTTCGAGGACCTGGTCCGGATGTCCGGCTTCTCCCACGGGACCGATGTGTGGCTGAACAACGCCCAGGAGTACATCCGGGACGGCGTCGCCACCATGCGGGAGGTCATCAGCACCCGTGACGACATCATGAACTTCTGCATCCTTCACGGGATCGAGAACGAGACCTCCTTCCGGATCATGGAGGAGACCCGGAAGAAGAACCTGATCCTGACCGAGGAGCATAAGCAGGAGATGCTGGACCACGGGATCCCCCAGTGGTACATCGATTCCTGCGCGAAGATTAAATACATGTTTCCCCGGGCCCACGCGGTGGCCTACGTCATGATGTCCTTCCGGATGGCCTGGTATAAGGTCTACTACCCAGCGGAGTTCTACGCCACCTATTTCGGCAGCGTGCTGGCGGATTTCGACGCGGACACCATCCTCCGGGGACCCCAGGCCTGTCTCCAGGGCATCGACGGGGTGAAGGCGAAGGGGAACAACGCCACAGACAAAGAGAAAAACCAGGTCACGGTCTATGAGGTGGCCTACGAGATGTACGCCCGGGGCTACAGGTTCCTGGACGCCCGCCTGGGCGAGTCGCGGGCGGTCCGGTTCGGGGTGTCGGGCGGGAAGGTCCTCCTTCCCTTCGCCGCCTACGATGGGGTGGGTCCCTCCGCCGCCGAGGCCATGGAGGCTGCCTATCGTGAGAAGCCCTTCGATACCATCGAGGACTGCGCCGCCCGGGCCGGCCTGGGGAAGAGTGTGGTGGACGTGCTCCGGAAGCACGGGGTTTTCGAGGGCCTGCCGGAGTCCGACCAGGTCTCCTGGACCTTCTGACGAGGAGGGACAAAAGGCCGCCCGGCCAGTCGGTCTTTTGTCTCATACCACATGAGTATGACTTAGTGCACGGAAATACAGAGATCGGGTATTGCAAAATATATCTAGTGGTGTATTATTATATTGCCACTAGATATTGTGCTGTTCAGGCACGATAGCCGATGAAGGAGAAACATGCTGAAAGCCGCTGATTCCAGCGGATGCGGGCTGGTGGCGGGAAAGAGAGAGGTCATTTCGTCAGGGCCTCCATACGATATCTTGCGGTAATGAAGGAGGACTGCCATGGGCATGGAAGTCAGAATGAACGTCATCAAGCGGAACGGGCAGGAGGTTCCCTTCGATGTTCGAAAGATCCAGAACGCGATCAAGAAAGCGAACGAGTCAGTCGATAAGCTCCATCAGATGAACCCCTACCAGGTGGAGGCCGTGGCGGATAATGTCGCCGGCCGCTGCCGGGATATGGGCCGGGCTGTCAGTGTGGAGGAGATTCAGGACATGGTGGAGACGGGCATCATGGAGATGCGGGGCTACGAGGTGGCCCAGTCCTATGTCCGCTACCGGTATAAGCGGTCTCTGGCCCGGAAGTCCAATACCACGGATAACGGGATCCTGTCCCTCATCGACCAGTCGAATGAGGAGGCCATGCAGGAGAACTCGAATAAGAACCCGGTGATCAATTCCACCCAGCGGGATTATATGGCCGGCGAGGTCTCGAAGGACCTGACCAAGCGGATCCTCCTGCCTGAGGACATCGTCCGGGCCCATGAAGAGGGCATCATCCACTTCCATGACATGGATTACTATGCCCAGAAGGAGCATAACTGCGATCTGATCAATCTGGAGGACATGCTGCAGAACGGCACTGTCATCAGCGAGACCATGATCGAGAAGCCGAAGAGCTTCTATACCGCCTGCAACATCACCACGCAGATCATCGCCCAGGTGGCTTCCAACCAGTATGGCGGCCAGTCCTTCACCCTCGCCCATCTGGCGCCCTTCGTCGACCTTTCCCGGCGGAAGATCCGCGGCCAGGTCATCGAGGAGCGGGAGGAGTGCGGTGAGCCCCTGGACGAGGCCATCATCGAGAAGATCGTGGCCAGGCGGCTGAAGCAGGAGATCAGGTCCGGCATTCAGACCATCCAGTATCAGCTGATCACCCTGATGACCTGTAACGGACAGGCCCCGTTCGTGACCATGTTCATGTACCTGGACGAGGTGCCGGCGGGCAGGACCAGGGACGACCTGGCCATGATGATCGAGGAGGTCCTGAACCAGCGGATCCAGGGCGTGAAGAACGAGAAGGGCGTCTGGATCACCCCGGCCTTCCCCAAGCTCATCTATGTCCTGGATGAGGACAACATCCACGAGGACTCTCCCTACTGGTACCTGACCCAGCTGGCGGCTAAATGCACGGCCAAGCGGATGGTGCCGGATTACATCTCCGCGAAGGTGGAGAAGCAGCTGAAGAAGGGCAGTGTTTACACCTGCATGGGCTGCCGGTCCTTCCTGACCGTGGAGGAGAGCCAGAAGAACGAAGATGGCTCCTATAAGTTCTACGGCCGCTTCAACCAGGGTGTGGTCACCATCAACCTGGTGGACGTGGCCTGCAGCTCTGAGGGCGACATGGATAAGTTCTGGGAGATCCTGGATGAGCGTCTGGAGCTCTGCCACCGGGCTCTCCGCTGCCGGCACGAGCGGCTGAAGGGGACTGTCTCCGACGTGGCGCCCATCCTCTGGCAGTACGGCGCTCTGGCCCGGCTGAAGAAGGGGGAGACCATCGACAAGCTCCTCTATAACGGCTATTCCACCATCTCCCTGGGCTACGCGGGTCTGTCCGAGATGTGCTGGCGGATGATGGGAACGAGCCATACCAGCCCTGAGGGCCGGGAGTTCGCCCTGAAGGTCATGCAGCGGCTGAACGATAAGTGCGCGGAGTGGAAGAAGGCGGAGAACATCAGCTATTCCGTCTACGGGACCCCCATGGAGTCCACCACCTATCGGTTCGCCAAGTGCCTGCAGCGCCGGTTCGGGACCATCCCCCATGTGACCGATAAGAATTACATCACCAACAGCTACCACGTCCATGTGACCGAGAACATCGACGCCTTCCATAAGCTGAAGTTCGAGTCCGACTTCCAGAAGCTGTCCCCGGGCGGGGCCATCAGTTACGTCGAGGTTCCTGACCTCCAGAACAACCTGGACGCCGTCCTCTCTGTCATGAAGTACATCTATGACAACATCATGTACGCCGAGCTGAATACGAAGAGCGACTACTGCGAGGTCTGCGGCTACGAGGGTGAGATTAAGATCGTCACCGACGAGAACGGGAAGCTGGTCTGGGAGTGCCCGAACTGCGGAAACCGTGACCAGCGGAAGATGTCCGTGGCCCGGAGGACCTGCGGCTACATCGGCACCCAGTTCTGGAACCAGGGACGGACCCAGGAGATTAAGGACCGGGTCCTGCATCTGTAAAAAGCATTGAAAGCGGGGATCAAAAAGTCTCTAGAAAAATTTTTTTAAAAAATGCGCGAAACTATGTACGAAACTCCTTGTAACAGAGAATCGCGATCTGGAGAACGGCCTTAAAAAATGCGCAAAACAGGAGGGACAGAGAATGCCTCTCCTGTTTGCTTTTTTTGAAAATGTGAAAAACCTAAGGAAGCACTGATAAATTCACAGCAATACACCTCTCAATGTCGAATTCCGATATAAAAGAACTATCGGAAAGGCGGCACAATTGTGGATGCCACGATCATCAATGCACCGAGTTCTACGAAGAACGCTGCCGGAAAACGGGATCCGGAGATGCACCAGACAAAGAAGGGCAACCTGTGGTATCACGGAATGAAGATACACGCCGGTCAACCTGTTGTTCGCCAGCGCCAATCTCGTTATGTGCGCACGCGCCGGACGAACCGCAGAGTTTGTCGGGGCTTAGTGCGCCCAAAATCAGGTGAAATGACCTGATGGGGAGCTGAAAACTACTGGAATTATGCAAATATCGCCGATGATACGGTGATTCATATACCGTTAGTGAAACATTATTTTTTCAAAGAATCCGGAAGAGCCGATAGAGCAAGAATCGATGCTTAAATCAACGCTTCCCTAGTGCAACAGCCCCACCGACGAAATAAATAAAACACCTCTTTCCCTTGACATATTCCTCCGCATAAGGCATAATGTGTATATACACGGTGTATATACACGATTTGGAGTAAACAGGAGGCATACGATGTTATATCAGAGCGATCAGATGGAGGAACGGGCAATTCTTCAGACAGCGGCGATGATGTGCGCGGCGGCACGGACGGCACCCAAGGCCCACGGGAAAGATACGATTCATACCTTTGTCCTGACGGGAGAAGAGAAGGAAAATCTGGCTGAGAGAATGGAACAGGTAGGGATAAGAGAAATGGGAGAGAAAATGCCAACTTGGTACGGTCGGGACGCTGCGAATGTTCGGGCGGCCCAGGCTGTGGTCCTCATTGGCGCGGATAAAAGGCAGCGAGGCGTTCCGCACTGCGGCTACTGTGGGTTTGGGGACTGCGGCAGATGTAAGAAGGCCGGCGGGAACTGCGGCTTCGCTTATACGGATCTTGGAATCGCCGTTTCCTCTGCGGTCTCCACAGCGGCACAGCTTAACGTGGACAACCGTATCATGTATTCCATTGGGAAGACGGCGGAGGAGATGGAACTTGTGCCGGACTGTATCTGGCTGGGGATTCCGATTTCCGTATCAGGTAAGAGTATTTTCTTTGACAGGGGTATTTTCCACGATTAATTCCGAGAGGCATTACAATAACAAGGGTATATAAGAGTGAATGTTATTGCACCAACTTGAGACGGGGAGCGTCGATCTTGACGGCGTACTATGACGCAGCTTTGAAGGACTGCGGTATGACGGAGGCACAGTACTATCTGTTGGTCAACCTGAAGCGGCTGGAGAAGGCAAATATCACCCGCTGGTCAGGTTGGGTCGGTCTGTATCGCAGCACGCTGACCCGTAATATCCACGTGCTGGAGGAAAAGGAATTCGTGGAGCAGGTTCCTGGCCATGTGGAAGGTCTTCCAGCTCTCCGTGAAGGGGCAGGAGGTTGTGGAGAAAGCACAGACCGCGTGGACGGCGGCCCAGGAGCGGGTTGAGAAGTTTCTGGGTGCTGATGATGCTGCGGCAGTGCTGCGTATTGGAGACCGTCTGCAGGATCTGTCGCTTTGATGAATTTTGTTAGGGATGAAGTGAAACCTCACACGACTAAGGAAGCACTGATTAATCTACATGATTTCAATAATAATAAGCTCTCGGCACAGCTGGGGCTTATTATTTCGGGGAACGTTTAACGATACGGTATAGAGATAGTTGATTATCAAGGAGAGATAGGCGGACAGCGTCTGGGGTCAAGCTCAGGCGCTGTTTTCTGTTATTCGTATGAAGCCCGCTTTCCGGGAAAGTTGAAGAGGGCTGGCGGGAGTGTGGGCCGCGGCCGCAGGCAGACGACTTGATTTCAGCGCAGGGAAGTGATAAGGTGTTCAGGTTGAACGAACTGAGAGGAGTGTAACTGTATTGAAAGAAAGAGAAACGCTTGGTTCTCGCCTGGGCTTCATCCTGTTGTCCGCAGGATGCGCCATCGGCTTAGGAAATGTCTGGCGCTTCCCCTATATCACGGGGAAATATGGCGGCGGTTTTTTCGTCCTGATCTACCTGATCTTTCTGGTCATCCT
>CACZTH010000133.1 GCA_902784035.1 uncultured Eubacteriales bacterium | reverse complement strand
TCCGCCGGGCCCTCGGGCTTCTGGCCTCAAGCGGCCGCGTGGGCCCTGGCTTTTCCCCTTTTCCGTCATGCCGGAGGCTGGTATAATAACACTGAATAGTCAGCGAATGATCAGAAGGGGGATCCATGGACGATTTGCAGAACATGGTGGACCTGGGCGACAGGATCATGAGTCAGGTCGCTCACGCGATAGAGAGCAACAATTACAGCGGCCTGGCGGACGGGATTCGGGATCAGGTTAATGATTACGCGGAGGATGTGGCGCGGACGCGGGGCCAGAACGCCGGCCCGAACAGGGCCCCGGGCGGCCAGAACGCCGGTGTGAATTGGGTACCGGGCGGACAGAACGCCGGTGTGAATTGGGTACCGGGCGGACAGAACGCCGGCGTGAACTGGGTACCGGGCGGCCAGAACGCCGGCCCGAACTGGGTCCCGGGCGGCCAGAACGCCGGCCCGAACAGGGCACCGGGCGGCCAGCAGGCAGCTGGGCGCCGCCCCCAGGATCAGGGGCAGCCTTCTCCGGGCGCCCGGCCCTTCCCGAATTACGGGCCTCAGGCCGGGGCGGGAATGAACGGCCGTCCCGGCATGAACGCGCGGAATACCGCCGGCAGCTGGAACCAGCGGTCTGTTCAGGAGGAGATCCGCCGGACCGTGAACCAGGGGACCGAGGCCGCGAAGGCTGTGGGGTCCGCCGCCGTTGACGGATTCCGGGCGGCCTGGAATAATGGGGGGACGCCCTTTCTCATGACGCGTCCTGTTCGGACCAAGCATACCCTGAAGACCGTCTTCGGAACCATCGGCGCCATCCTGTTTTTCCCCGTCGCCATCTCCTTCCTGCAGCCCCTGGCGATCGCGGAAGCTCTCGTCAGCGGCGCGCTGGGCGCTGTTTCTGTGGCCGGCATCGTCAGCGGGATCCGGGGGAGGAAGCTGGTTCAGCAGTATTATCGGTATGGCAGCCTGGCCGGAAACAGGGAATATGTTGATATCCGGCAGCTGGCGAACGCCGCCGGAGAGACGCCGGAGAAGGCTGTGAAGGACCTGGACCGGATGATCCAGCAAAACTATCTGCCCCGGGCCCGGTTCGACGACCAGAAGACGACGCTGCTTTTGACTGACGGCGCGTACAGCCAGTATCAGACCGTGAAGCAGCACCAGCAGGCCGTGGCGCGGGAAGAAGCTGAACGGGCCGCGTCCGAAGCGGGCATGGACCCTGAGAGCCGGAAAATCCTGGAGGAAGGCGAGCGGTTCGTCCGCGAGATCCGGAAGGCGAACGACGACATCCCCGGCGAGGTCATGAGCGAGAAGCTGGACCGGCTGGAACTGATCGTGGGCAGGATTTTCGCCAGGGTCCGGGAGAACCCGAAGAGCGCCCCGGCCCTCCGCCGCTTCATGAGCTACTATGTCCCAACCATCCGCAAGCTGATGAACGCGTATATCGAGCTGGACCGTCAGCCGGAGGCCGGGGCGAACATCGCCAGTACGAAGAAAGAGATCGAGGGCGCCATCGACGAGGTCAACCGGGCCTGCGAGGTCCTTCTCGACAGCCTTTTTCAGGACGACGCCTGGGATATTTCCTCTGACATCTCTGTCATGAAGAACATGATGGCGCAGGACGGCCTGACCGGCGATGGCGGCAGGTCCGCGGGCACGACCGGGAAATAAGGTCAGCCTTCGCCGCGTACCGCCTCATACGATAGATCAACCGCTGCCTCTTATTCTTAAAGAGCCATGGACAAAAGGAGAATCATCATGGACGATCAGTTTGAAGACATTAAGGTAACAGCGCCGACCCTGACCTTTGACGAGTCAGACGGGGCCATGAAGATGGCGGCGCCCCAGGAAGCTCCGGCCGGAAACCTCCCCCAGGTCGGGGAGACCAGGCAGCCGAGCGCGCCCGAAGAGGAATTGTCTTCGGAAGAGATGGCTCAGGTGGATGCCTTTGTTCAGCAGATTGACCTGACCAACGCGAACGCCATCATGAACTACGGAACCGGCACGCAGAAGAAGGTGGCGGATTTCTCCGAGCGGACCCTGGCCAATGTCCGGACCCACGACATGGGCGAGACCGGACAGATGATCGCCGGCCTGGTCACAGAGCTGAAGAACTTCGACGTGGATGAGGATGCCTCTGGCATTGTGGGGTTCTTCCGTAAGAAGAAAAACAGCCTGGAAGCCCTGAAGGCGAAGTACGCGAAGGTGGAGACCAATGTCAATTCCATCCAGAAGGAGCTGGAGAACCGTCAGGTGGTCCTGATGAAGGACTCCGCCACCCTGGATAAGATGTATGAGCTGAATAAGAACTACTATAAAGAGCTCACCATGTACATCGCCGCCGGGAAGAAGAAGCTGGAACAGGTCCGCGCCGTGGATCTCCCTGCCCTGGAACAGAAGGCTCAGGCCACCGGCCTTCCCCAGGACGCTCAGGCCGCGAAGGACCTGGCCAGCCTGGCTGAGCGTTTTGAGAAGAAGCTCTATGACCTCCAGCTGACCAGGACCATCGCCATGCAGACAGCCCCGCAGATCAGAATGGTCCAGGCCTCTGATAATGTCATGGCCGAGAAGATCCAGTCCACCATCGTGAATACCATTCCTCTGTGGAAGAACCAGATGGTTATCGCCCTTGGCACCGAGCACTCCCTCCAGGCCGCGAAGGCCCAGCGGGAGGTCTCCGACATGACGAACGAGCTTCTGAGGAAGAACGCCGACCGGCTGAAGGTAGCCACCGTCGAGACCGCGAAGGAGAGCGAGCGGGGCATCGTCGACATCGAGACCCTGAAGCACACCAATGAGTCCCTGATCTCCACCCTGAATGAGGTCATCCAGATTCAGCAGGACGGGCAGGCGAAGCGC
This sequence comes from uncultured Eubacteriales bacterium, assembly GCA_902784035.1. Classification (GTDB taxonomy): domain Bacteria; phylum Bacillota; class Clostridia; order Peptostreptococcales; family Anaerovoracaceae; genus Aminicella. The sequence continues at coordinate 10,592 of CACZTH010000133.1, read as the reverse complement.
CGCCAGGCCGAGACCGAGCTCGCGGACATCGAGGTCCAGCTGAAGCAGAAGCTCCTGGAGGCGGCTCAGTCCACAGGCAGGGCCCCCGGTCAGGCAGAGTGACGCTCTCGATTTTCCGCGGATCCCTGTGAGCGGGCGGCTTCAGGGTATGATGACGCCGGGTGAAGCGGAGATTCTGGCATTAAGGAGCAGGGGAAAGGGGAAAGTCAGACTTTTTCCTCTCCCCTGCTTTTTCGTGCCGCTGATCCGCCTGCCTCATCGCGCAGGGCCGGCTCCTCCGGCCCTGCCGCCCGCCGGCCTCTCTCCGGACACTCACCGGAGAGGATTGTTGTCAAAGGGCCTGTTTCCGTAGTAGAATATATTTCACTGCGCGCGAAAAAAGCCGCCCGGGCAGGGCCGCGCCATCCCGTCGCGCCAGAGAAAGGACATGCCATGGACATCCAGCAGATCATCTCGAAGGAACTCGGCATCAGGGACGCCCAGACAGGGGCTGTCATCCGCCTCATCGATGAGGGAAACACCATCCCCTTCATCGCCCGCTACCGGAAGGAGCAGACCGGCGGTCTGGACGACGATGTGCTCCGGGCCTTCGAGGAACGGCTGAAGTACCTTCGGACCCTCCAGGACCGGAAGGAAACGGTCCTCGCCACCATCGAGGAGCAGGGAAAGCTGACCGAGGATCTCCGGACCCGGATCGATGCCGCTATGACCGCCGTCGAGGTCGAAGACCTTTACCGCCCCTATCGTCCCAGGCGGAAGACCCGGGCGTCCGTGGCAGAGGAGAAGGGACTGCGGCCGCTGGCGGAGTATATTTTATCAAAGGCGCCCCAGTGCCCGGTCCTGGAAGAGGCGGCGAAATACGTCGATCCTGATAAGGAGATCGGGAGTCCAGAAGCGGCCGTCCAGTACGCTCAGGACATCATCGCCGGAGACCTGTCTGACGACGCCGGCCACCGGGCCTGGATCCGGAAGATCACGGAGGATCGGGGCATCCTGGTGACGGCGGGGAAGAATGAGGAAAACGACCCGAAGAAGCAGGTTTACGAGATGTATTTCGACAGGCGGGAGCCTGTCCGATCCATTCCGGGCCACCGGATTCTGGCCATCGACCGGGGCGAGAAGGAGAAGGTCCTCAGCGTGAGGATCGAGGTGCCTGAAGAGGAGATCTGCGGCAGGCTGGCCGAGGCGGCGGGCGCTGGCAGGAGCTCTGTCACCGGTCCCTGGATCGCGGAGGCCGCGGCGGACGCCTATAAGCGGCTGATCGGACCCTCCATCGAGAAGGAGGTCCGGGGAAGCCTGACGGAGAAGGCCCAGGCAGGCGCTATGAAGGTCTTCGCGGACAACCTCCGTCAGCTCCTCATGCAGCCGCCCCTGGCCGGGAAAACGGTCCTGGGCTGGGACCCGGGCTACCGGAATGGCTGCAAGCTGGCGGTCTGTGACGAGACCGGGAAGATCCTCGCTACCACTGTGGTCTATCCCACCGCCCCCTTCAATCGGGTGGACCAGGCCCGCCGGGTCTTCCTGGACTGGGTCCGCCGCTATCATGTGGACGTGGTGTCCATCGGAAATGGGACCGCCTCTCGGGAATCAGAGAAGATCGTCGCGGATTTCATCCGGGCTTCCGGCCTTGACCTCCATTATGTGATCACGAACGAGGCCGGGGCATCCGTTTATTCCGCCAGCAAGCTGGCCGCGGAGGAGCTTCCGGACCTGGACGTGGAGGGCCGGTCCTCCGCATCCATCGCCCGTCGGATCCAGGATCCCCTGGCCGAGCTGGTGAAGATCGACCCCCGGTCCATCGGGGTAGGCCAGTATCAGCATGACATGGATCAGAAGAAACTGGGGGAGACCCTGGGCGCCGTGGTGGAAGATGTGGTAAACCATGTGGGCGTGGACCTGAACACGGCCTCCGCGCCGCTGCTCCAGTACGTGTCCGGTGTCAGCCGTCCCGTGGCCGCGAACATCGTGCGCTTCCGGGAGGCCAATGGCCGATTCCGGACCCGCCGGGAGCTATTGAAGGTTCCGCGCCTGGGGCCGAAGGCCTATGAGCAGTGCGCCGGCTTCCTCCGGATCCGGGGCGGGGCGGAGCCTCTGGACATGACCGCCGTCCACCCGGAGAGCTATGAGGCGGCCAGGAAGGTCCTGGCCTTCTTGGGGGTAGAGGAAGCCGATGTGGCCAGCGGGGCGGCCCGTGACGCTGCCCGGGCCATTCGCGTGAAGGATCCGGACGGGTCCTCTCCGGATTTCAGGGCCCTGGCTGCCGCCGCCGGCACCGACCTCTACACCCTGAAGGACATCCTGAAGGAGATTGAGAAGCCCGGACGCGATCCCCGGGAGGACATCCAGCCCCCGGTCCTCCGGAGCGACGTCCTGGACCTGGCTGACCTCAGACCCGGCATGAAACTGAAAGGCACTGTCCGCAACATCGTCGACTTCGGCGCTTTCGTCGACATCGGCGTTCACCAGGACGGCCTGGTCCATGTCTCCGAGCTCTCCGACCGCCGGGTGAATCATCCTTTGGACGTGGTGAAAGTGGGGGACATCGTGGACGTCACGGTCCTGTCCGTCGATGAGAAACGCCAGCGGATCTCCCTCTCCATGCGGGCTGTTCCGGGGGCGAAAGACAAAGGCTCCCCGAGGAGCGGCCGCTCCTCCGCGCCGGGCAGGAAGGGCGGCGGCGCCGTTTCGCCCGGTACGAGAGGTGACAGATCCCCATCGTCCGGCAGGCGGGGAAAGAAGGGCGGCGGCATGACCGCCATGGAGCGGGCCTTCGCCAAAGCCAAGAAGAAATAGCGGGAAGGAGACAGAGAGATGAACAAAGGCGATTTCACACACGGCCCCATCTTCGGGCCTCTGGTCCGCTTCGCCTTTCCGGTCCTTCTGGCTCTCTTCCTCCAGTCTCTCTACGGGGCGGTGGATCTCTGGGTGGTTGGTCAGTTCGCGGCGAAGGCGGATGTCTCCGCTGTCGGCACCGGCGCCCAGATCATGATGACCATCACGAACACCATCGCCTCGCTGACCATGGGCACTACTGTCCTGATCGGCCAGCAGCTGGGCGCCGGCCGCCGGGAGGAGGCCGGCCGGACAGTCGGCACCTCCATCGTCTTCTTCCTCCTTCTGGCCCTGGTCCTGACTGTTCTCCTGGTTCCGAACGTCCGGACCGTGTCCGCGGTCATGAGGGCGCCCCGGGGGGCTTTCAGCCAGACCATCGCTTATCTGCGCATCTGTTCTCTGGGCCTGCTCTTCATCGTCGCCTATAACCTGCTGGGAGCCCTGTTCCGGGGCCTGGGCAATTCGAAGGTCCCGCTGATCACCGTGGCCATCGCCGCTGTCATCAACATCGCGGGCGACCTGTTCTTCGTCTGTGTCCTCCGCATGGGCGCCGCCGGGGCCGCCGCCGCGACCGTCCTCTCTCAGGCTTTGTCTGTCCTGATCTCTCTGCTGTTCATCCGGAGGCTGGACCTGCCTTTCGCCTTCTCCCGGTCCGACCTCCGATGGAGGGGGCAGGTGGTCCGCCGGATCGTGGGCCTGGGCTTTCCGATCGCGCTGTCAGATCTTCTGGTGGGAATCTCCTTCCTGTTCATCATCGCCATCGTCAACCGGCTGGGGATCACTGCCTCCGCCGGCGTCGCCGTGGCGGAGAAGGTCTGCGCCTTCATCATGCTGGTTCCCATCGCCTTCTCCCAGTCTATGGCCGCCTTCACGGCGCAGAACTACGGGGCGGGCCGCATGGAACGGGCTGTCCGCGGTCTTCGCTATGGCCTGGCGGTCTCCTGGGGAATCGGGCTCTTCATGGGCTGGCTCTCTTTCTTTCAGGGGGACCTTCTCTGCCGGATCTTCGCCCGCGATCCCGCTATTATCGCCGAGGGCTGGCAGTATCTGAAGGCCTACGGGATAGACTGCCTGCTGACTCCGGTATTTTTCAATCTGGCCGGCTTCTTCAACGGGTGCGGCCGGACCCGCTTCGTCATGGCGGAGAACATGATTGGCGGCATCGGTGTCCGGCTCCCTCTGAGTTTCGCCTTCAGCCGTATCCAGCCGCCCTCTCTTTTCCGAATCGGCCTGGCCACTCCCTCCGCCTCTCTGGTCCAGACGCTGCTCTGTGTGATATACTTTTTCCGACTGATGAAGGATGAGCGGAAACCGGTACAGGCGGTCAGCCCTGAGACGGAGTGATCTGCCGCCAGCGCCGCCTGGCAAGCCTGTCTGCCGCCAGCGCCAACTGCAAGCCTGTCTGCCGCCAGCGCTGCCTGGCAAGCCCGTCTGCCGCGGCCGCGCTCCCTGTTCCTCCGCGGGCCGGCTTCCCCGTTCGCAGAAAGGAAAGTTTATGAAAAAAATCTCTCAGCTTCTCATCGCCCTCCTGATCACGGTTCTCCTCCTCACTGGCTGCGGGGGAGGCGCCTCCAGATCCTCCTCCGGCACGGGTTCCGCTTCCGGCTCTGCCGGATCCAAGTCCGCTTCTGAGGTTAAGAAGGTCGAGGCCTCCTGGACCGGCGACGATGAAGAGGGTGTCCGGGACTACCTGGCAGCCTATCAGAAGCTGCCCTCCAATTACATGACGAAGACCGAGGCCAGGAAGCGGGGCTGGCAGGGCGGCGCCCTCAACCAGGTGGTCCCCGGAAAATGCATCGGCGGCGACCGGTACGGCAATTACGAGGGCAGCCTCCCCGAGGACAAGTCCTACATCGAGTGCGACATCGATACGCTGCACAGCAGGTCCCGGGGCGCGAAAAGGCTCATTTATTCCGCTGGCTCCGGCGACCTGGACATCTGGTATACCCAGGACCATTATGAGACCTTCGACCTGATCTACGGAGATGGGAAGTAAGATCTGACGGCCCCGGCTCTGATCGCTGGGGCGGTAAGCTTCGTTCTTCTGGGAGAATTACCAGGTGAAAGATCCTGAAATTCAGGAGAGAACGCTCGATGGGGCGAAAAGGGAATGATTGGACATGAATAACAGCTATGATGAGTTAATCGGCGCTCAGGCTTATCAGGAGACCATGACGGTCCAGATGGACCCGGCCCTGCTCCAGGACCGGGAAGCGGGGGCCATATACCTGGCACAGCTTTTCGGTTTTTCTGAGCGGGACTGCCGGAACCTGGACGCGCTGGCCGACGACCTGTCTGAGGTTGCCCGGGAAACGGTCCTGGTCTTCAGCCGGGAATGCCTGCTGGTTCTCTGCGGGGCAGGCGCTGATCCCGCGCCCGGCTACGGATTTCGTCTCCTTCAGGTCTTCGCGGACGCCTGTGATCAGAACCCCTGCCTCCATTTCCGGATCAGCGGAACAGAGAGGAGGAAGGCCGTAATGGGAAAGAGGCAGGTTGGTGCGTCAGCAAAATCAGAAGTTAATGAAAGAGGAGCAGATACGATGGAGAAGAACATGGTGATAAGGCACGCGTCTGCGGATGATCTTTCTCAGATGTCCCGGATCGAAGAAATTTCCTACCCTCCCCTGGAGGGTGCTTCTATGGAGAGCCTGCGGGAACGGATACATGCGTTTCCGGAATGTTTCTGGATACTAGAAGAGAATGGAAAAATCGCCGCGTTTATTAATGGGATGGCAACCGACGAGAAGGACCTTACAGATGATATGTATGATCATGCCGGGAAACATAAGCCGGACGGCGCCTGGCAAATGATTTTTTCAGTAGTTACAGATCCGGAATACCGCGGTAAGGGGTACGCTTCGATGATCATGGAGAAGGTCCTGCAGGATTGCCGGGAGCGGGGAAGGGCCGGCGTGGTGCTTACGTGTAAGCAGAAACTTCTTTCTTTCTACAGCAAGTTCGGTTTTGTGAATGAAGGGGTCTCTCAGTCGACACATGGGAATGTGACCTGGTATCAGATGAGAATAACCTTTTCATAACTCGTTCAGTTTCCGCATTTCAGCTTTCTGATTCAGGAAGACCGCCCGCGGCAATTCGCTTTTTCGTTCAATTGTAAGACATTTTTTACCTCGATTTCATATGGCTGTTACGGGCAGGTGATATGTTCAGGTGTGAACAGGGGGAAAAAGCTGTAAGCGAAGCGCGGGCGGGCGACTGGTCATGAAGGATGGAAAGAACAGCGAAAACCAGATACACAGCGAGAAGAAAAGCCTGGACGGGAGGAAAAGCGCAATCCCCCCAATGGCCGCGGCAGTGGCCGGTCTGAGCCTTTTTATTGTGATACCGATCTTTTACCTGATGCTGTTTAACAGCAGCTTTTTTTCGACGGGAATGCCTGGCTATATCGGCCGCATGATCCTGAGGGCAACACTCGGGATCATAGGGATAGCTGTGTCGTTCATCGCTATTAAGAAAATCCCCGCGGGGAAGAATAAGGAAGCGCTGATAATTTTACTCATAGGAGTATGTCTGATGGTCCTCGGCGGGTGGCGCTTCGTAAGAGGACTGGGAGACATTCCTTATCTGGATGATCCTAAGACCATGGTGCTGTCACGTATTTCCTTTAATGATTCCGCGGATGATGAATACAATGCTGTCGATGGGATCTATGGCATCGATGAGTCAGGAAAATTCCGGTCTTTCGATATCTCCGACAGTATGTTTGATGAGGCGAAGAAAACCCTGCGGATCGATTATAAGAATGACGTCACAGATCAGGGGGTTCGGGCGAAGATCTACTACCTTCCCGGCACCCGGACCGTCATGAAGGTGGAGTATCTGCGGGCAGGGTAATCCCAACGGGGCTGTTACAAGTGAAACGCGCGAATAATAGAAAAAGGCCGAAGCCGAAAAAGAATTCCAAAGAATATTTCGAGAGGCGCAGGAAGAAGAGCATGGAGGATTTACTATTCCTGGCCCTCCTTATTTTCATTTTGTTATTTCTGGCCTTCTTCTTCGGTTTCATCCATGAGGGCTTCCTGATTGCGCTGAAGTACGGTTTGGAAGCGGGGGCCGTCGCGGCCGTTTCCATCGGGATACTCTGCGCGGTCTTCCTTTTGTCCAGACAGCGAAGCATAAAAAAATCCGTGAAATACGCGGCGCAGTATGCGGATCTGGATCCGGACGCAGAGCCGGATCTGACGGATCCAGCCTGGTATACAACGGGAGAGTATCCGCCGATGATCCTCCATCAGTCCGTATTCTCGAGGGAGCACCCGGCATACTGGGAATATGTGAAGGACAGTTCGGCGAACGACGCGGACAGCGCGATGCCATCGGATTATTATTCGGTTCAATGGTATGATCCGAAGCTGAAACCATGTTCTGCGACCATAGGGACGGCATCTGAGATGAAACAGTTCCGTGCGTTTTGTCAGCGGTGGGATATACCTCTCACCAACAGCGCCGAGAAGTGGGAAAAGATTCAGGATGCTGTAAAGAAGTCCGCTGGGGAATTCAGATCCGGGTCCTTCTGATCGAGCCCGGGAAACCGAGCTGACCTTCGTATGTCGTAAGATCTATCAGCATCAGATGTCGAAAGAAGACATCGCGCCAGATGTTCAGGAATATTATGCGAATGACCCGAAGGCGTATCCCGTGGATCATAACGGGGACTGGCATCCTCACTGGATGTCTGTCGGTGAGATCACAGATGTAATAGATTGTCGTTGAATCTGAATTTTCGGAGGAATATATGCTGATCGATTTTAACCATATTAAAGAGATGACTATCCCGGGGATGAACAATGGAACGGGAACTATGACAGCAAAAATGTACATGAGTGATAAGGGAAAGATTATCCCGACGAAGATTCATCCGGGCGGTTCAATTGGTATGCATAAGCAGGACTCTGGTGATGATATTAACTATGTCCTGTCCGGTACCGGCAAAGCCATATGTGACGGAGTGGAAGAGGAACTGAAACCTGGCTGCTGCCACGTTTGCCCGCAGGGATCCGTGCACAGTATCATCAATACCGGAGATGAAGATCTGGTGATTTTGACACTTGTCGTGCATCGGTAGATAAGAATCTGGAGAAATGTAAAATGAAAGCGGTGTTGATTCCGCTTTCTTCAGTAATAACGGAACAAGTCGCCGGACGACCATATAAGTCTTCCCGGCGGACATCGGGATCGGAATCAGACCGAGCCGCTTCTCCTGGTGAAGCTCGTTTACAGCACTGCCTTAGAGCGTTAGAATGAAATTAACATGCGGAATTAGTTGAGTTTGTATCATTTATCTGTGGAGTTTCGATAAAGCAAGGAGGATCTCCATCGTCCACAGACATGTGCTGCATTTTATCAATATCGGTGCTTGCGAGTGATAAGATAGCGTACAATATTGTTCGCAAAAGTGAATAGTAGAAAAGCCATTGAGGCTCATGTAAAATGATTAGCGACCAAACTTCTCATTTACAAAGGAGGACTCTCAATGGCTCGCAATCAGATTAACACAAATCTCATGAATTTGCTATTCAGCTTTATGAATCAGCCGGATCCCATGCTCAGCATGCTGGAATGGCTCTGCAGCCAGATGATGGAGGCAGAGGTCACCGCGCAGCTAAATGCTGGCAAAAGAGAACGGACTGACGACCGTGCCGGTTACCGCTGCGGTTATCGCCCACGTAAGCTTAATACGCGGCTTGGATCAGTTTATCTCCTGGTGCCAAAGGTCCGCAAGGGCGGGTACGTTCCCTTCTTCGTCAATGCCTACAAGCGCAGTGAGGCTGCTCTGGTCAGCGTTGTCCAGGAAGCCTACGTCAATGGTATATCGACCCGGAAGATCGAGCGTTTGGCTGAGAAATTGGGGATCGAGGGGATCTCCCGTTCCCAGGTCAGCGAGATGACGAAGGGGTTAAATGCGCAGGTTCAAGCCTTCCGCAATCGTCCGCTGGACCAGCATGAATATCCCATTCTATGGGCAGATGCGCTGTACGAGAATGTTCGCGTCGACGGTCATGTCGTCAGTGAATCCATCATCGTCGTCTGCGGCGTAGACGAACACGGAAAGCGAGATATCCTGGCCGTTGAACCTATGGCGGAGGAATCCTTTGACGCCTACAAGGTCGTCTTCGATCAGCTGAAGGAACGTGGACTCACATCTCCCAGACTGATCATCAGTGACGCGAATCAGGGCCTCGTGAAGGCCGTCAAGCAGTGCTTCCCGGGCTCGACTTGGCAGCGGTGCAAGGTCCATTTCATGAGGAATATCCTGGCCCATATCCCGCAGAGGCAGAAGAAAATTTTCGCCTCTGAGCTGAAAATGATCTGGCTGGCGCCAACCGAAGATGCTGCCAGAGAGCGGGCGGAAGCATTAATCAAGAAATATATGCAGCGGTTTCCCAAGGCGATCGAATGCCTGGAAAAAGGACTGGATGATTCCCTGGCCTTTTATGGATATCCGGACCTTGATCCCCGTAAAGTCGCTTCCAGCAATAGGATCGAGCGCCTGAACCGTGAGATCCGGCGCCGGACAAGCGTTGTAGGAGTATTCCCGAACGAGGACTCCTATGTCCGGCTGGTAACGACGCACCTGATGGAGTATTCCGAGGACTGGACGACATCACGGAGTTACATTCGTGAATCAGCTATCGCAAAAATTCTTGAACAACAGGCCGCCTGATTATTGACAGGACTCAATGGAAGCTTTTTGCGAACAATTCTTGACACTAGCTCATTGAAATGCTCAAAATGCGGATATGGAATACATTATCACGATGAGCCTGATGGTACTGAATGGATCGCATTTGAATCAGAACTGTGGAGAGAATTATGTGAGTCCACTAAAGAGCTCAGTTCATATACCTCTGACTCACCATCGGGATGGTATTCCGTATGGAATTGTTTGGAATGTGGTACATTGCATGTCTTTAAAATGCAGGATATTCATCTGTTTAAGGCATTTGAACCTGTCGATATAGCGGATGATAACAGTGACAGCCGTATGAATTTGATTGCATTTGAAGATATTATCTGGGATCAGATTACGGAGACTGATAAAACCGGAAAAGCGTTCGGAGGGGTATTTAGGAAAATTCCTAGAAAGTATATTTGTGCTACTGAGACAGCAGTCTTTGTATACAGGGACCCGGAGCGTGAAATATTAGAGGCATGCTATAAAATAATTGAAAGTTAATTTTTCATATGTTCACTTACATGACCGCCCGACAATCGCGCCGGACGGTCTTTTCTATTGATCGAAAACAGGAAGGAGGTTGGAATCATGAGTCATAACAACGGTATGAAGAGATCCTGAATACGATCGTAGGTTAATGTAACAGGGCATTCGGCAGCTAAAGTCTGCCGAATGCCGGAAAGGAGCAACATTATGGAAATGAAGAAGAGACCGGAATACTTACAGCGTTTTGAACTGCACTTGAAGAACGGAGAAGTCATCGAATACTACGAGGACTATGATCTTCCGGCGGAGAAAGGACTTCTGGGAGATTTCAAGAACGGAAAGAAGAAGTTCCTAGTATTCGGGGATATGATCGTTGATTATACGATCCCGTTCGACCAGATCTCATATATCGTCATGTATGGAGTGCAGAAAGCATTCTAAGAAGGGGGGAATGAGAGCATGAGTACGTATGTAGATGCATATCTTGAGCTTAGAGTGCCAGGCGGAGAATGGCAGGTCGCTCCGCTTTATCGAAAGGATAATGACGGTGAAATGCACCTTACCAGTCTCTTATCCGGGC
>CACZTH010000132.1 GCA_902784035.1 uncultured Eubacteriales bacterium | reverse complement strand
TCTCCTCGGCAGCCTGGGCAAGCTTCTCCCGCTCTTCCGCCCGCGCCCTTCCGGTCTCCGCCAGGCGGGCAGTCTGGTCCTCCGCCTGGGCCAGCTCCGCTTCCGCCTTCCTTCGGCGTTCCTCACTGAACTGGGCTTCCTTCTCCGCGCTGCTCAGCCGGGCGGCCAGCTGCGGGAGCCGGTCCGACAGATCCCGGATCCTGCCCTCCAGGTCCGCGAGCGCCTGCCCGACGGCCTCCGCCTCCTGCCGGACGGTCTCATCCTGTCTCGCCAGGGCATCCGCCTTCTGCCTCAGGCTCTCCTGGTCCCGGCGGCTCTCTTCCGCCTTCTTCTCCGCGCTCTCGATGTTCCGGAGGATGATGTTGACTTCCAGAGCCTGATATTTATCCTTCAGCTGGAGATAGCGCTCCGCCTTCCGGCTCTCCTTCTCCAGGCCGGCGACACGCCCCTCCAGTTCAGCGATGATATCCTCGATCCGGTCCAGGTTCTGGTCCGTATGGTCCAGGCGGCGTTCCGCCTCCTGCTTCCTGGTCTTATAGGCGGTGATCCCGGCCGCCTCCTCGAAGATGGCCCGCCGTCCTTCTGTCTTATTGCTGATGATCTCCTGAATCCGGCCCTGGCCGATGATGGAGTAGCCATCGACCCCGATGCCGGTGTCCATGAACAGGGTCCGGATGTCCTTCAGCCGGCAGGCGCTGCCATTAATCAGGTATTCGTTCTCGCCGCTCCGGTAGGCCCTGCGCGTGACAGCCACTTCCTGATAGTCGATGTCCAGAATGCCGGAGGTATTATCGATCACGAGGGTAACTTCCGCCATTCCCCGGGGCCGACGGGTTTCCGTGCCGTTGAAAATGACCTCCTCCATGCGGTTTCCCCGGAGCTGGCTGGGGCTCTGCTCGCCCAGGACCCAGCGGAGGGCGTCGCTGATATTGCTTTTCCCGCTCCCGTTCGGTCCGACGATGCAGGTGATGCCATCGCTGAATTCGATGACACAGGGATCCACGAAGGATTTAAATCCGTGGATCTCCAGCCTCTTAAAATACATGCTCGAGGAGTCCTCCTTCCAGGGAATGCCTGGCGGCATCCTGCTCCGCTTCCTTCTTCGATCTTCCCGAGCCCCTGCCGCAGGGCTCTCCGTTTACGGAAAGATGGACGAAAAACATTTTCTCATGGTCCGGTCCCTCGGTCCGGTCCAGCTCATAGCAGATCTTCGGCATGTTTCCACCCCTCTGCAGGATCTCCTGAACCTGCGTCTTATAATCAGGGAACAGCTTCCCCGCCAGGGCCTCATCGATCAGGCCGCGGAACTCCCGGAGGATGAAGGCTTTCACTGCCTCATAGCCCCCGTCCAGGTATATGGCGCCGATCACCGCCTCCACGGCGTCCGCTGTCACAGAGGTCCTGCGCCGGCCGCCGGTATGCTCTTCCCCGACCCCTAAGTTCAGGTAGGACCCGATGTCCAGCCTCTTGCCGACCACCGCCAGAGACCGCTCACAGACCACCAGGGCCCGCTTCTTCGTGAGCTGGCCCTCATCGTTTCGTTCCAGCCGCCGGTACAGCTCCTCGCCCGCCACCGCGTCCAGAAAGGCGTCCCCCAGAAATTCCAGCCGCTCATTACACCGTGTATGGGGCAGGTCCTTCTCCCGGCAGTAGGAGCTGTGGGTCAGGGCCCTGACGAGGAGTTCCCTGTCCCGAAAGCGGTAGCCCAGGATCTGTTCGAAGTCCGCCTCGTTCATTCCGCCGCCTTCTCTCCGACGGCTCCCTCCGCCGGCGTCTGGGCCTCACCTTCGGAAACCCTCGCGGACGCCCCGTCCTCTGATTCCTTCCGCCGGGCGTGGAATTCCTGGACAGACCGCTCGATGGTGCCGCAGACATCCTCCTTCACATAGGGGACCGCCTTCAGGATGGTCTGACGGACCGCCATGGGATCGGAAGACCCATGCATCTTCAGCACCGGCTGCCGGACCCCCAGAATGGGCGCCCCGCCATACTCCTTATAATCGAAAGCCACTTTCAGCTGTTTCAGCTTATCCCCCACCAGGAGGGCGCTGAGCTTGGACCGGGCGTCCTTCATAAACATGGTCTTCAGTTCCCGGAGCACCATGAGGCCGATCCCCTCCGTCAGCTTGACCACCGCGTTTCCTGTGAAGCCATCCGTGACCACCACATCGCAGACCGCGTTCTGAAGTTCCCGGGTCTCCACGTTTCCGATGAAGTTCAGCCCGCTCTCCGAGAGGAGCTGGTGGGCCTCCTTCGTCAGCGACGTTCCCTTCTCGGCCTCTGTGCCATTATTGATCAGGCCCACTGTGGGATCCGTCCTCCCCAGAACCTTCTCCATATAGATGCTGCCCATGATGCCGAATTCCAGCAGGTTCCTGGCCCTGCACTCAGCGTTGGCCCCGGCGTCCGCCAGGAGGGAAGGCTGGTGGCCGATGACCGGATAGATGGTGGCCAGGGTCGGCCGGTCAATCCCCTTAATCCTGCCCAGGATGAGCAGGCTCCCTGCCAGGACCGCCCCGGTGCTGCCGGCGGAGATGAAAACATCCCCCTCTCCCTGCTTCAGCAGATTCATGCCCACAACCACAGAGGAATCCTTCTTATGACGTACCGCCTTCACCGGCGCTTCTTCATTCGTGATGACCGAGTCCGCGTTCACGATCCGGATCTGGGCGCCGCGGCCGGTCCGTTTCCCCAGGGCCGTCCGGAGGTCTTCCT
>CACZTH010000131.1 GCA_902784035.1 uncultured Eubacteriales bacterium | reverse complement strand
ATGAGAAGTTTGGTCGCTAATCATTTTACACGAGCCTCAATGGCTTTTCTACTATTCACTTTTGCGAACAATATTGTACTCTATCCTCCTGTTCCATCAGTAAAATTGTCAGTTTCTTATTCTCGCATTTAACTTTTATATGGTCGCCGCAATCAAAACCGCATTGCTCCAGCCATTTGCCTTGAAGCAAGATCTTCGGCGGATCTTTGTACCACTTGCCAACAGTACCGTATACTTTAAGTTTTCTTTCTTTTTTCTGCATCTTGCTGGTCTCCTTTCCTATTTGAGTCGTTTCGCTATAAGGTTGTTCAAATGTGAAAAAGTCACGATTTTTTCATAGTTACGCTAAATGATTACTACATAACAAGTTACATATTCACCCCATCTCATTTCACAGATTCCCGGTCAGGGATTAGCATCCCATCGTCGCTTTCCGAATGGTAAAAGCCCTGATGCCCAGAAAGCCCGTGTTTCTGCGGTTTCTACGCCATCTTTGGTTTCTGGTGGTGGTGAAAAAGGCGATTCAGCCGTGAATAGGACGCCGCCGGAGGCGAGTGAAATCTCGCCCGGCACAGGCTGACTGCCGCCGCCCACCAGGGCGGCTTTCGTGATGGAATAATGCGGATAGCGGAAAGGGCGTTCCAGCACCGCGCCCACCTCCGGATCGATCTGACCCGCGACCGAATGAATCACCGTGGCGGCCCGGATCTCAGACAGATCCATGGGCGGCAGGATCCCCGGCATCCTTCGGGCCAGCATGGTCTTTCCGGTGGCGGGGCTCCCAACCATGAGGATCCCATGGCCCCCCGCCGCCGCGACCATAAGCGCCCGTTTAGCATATTCCTGTCCCTTCACATCGGCAAAGTCCACCTCGCCGTCTCGATCGATCGTCCTCTGGAAGCGGTCCGCCCCTTCGGTAAGGGCCTGAATGGGCGCCTTTCGGTTGAAATGATCGATGACCTCCTGAAGGGAATGGGCGGGGAGAATCCTCACGCCCGGCACCAGCAGCGCCTCCCTCCGATTCGAATAGGGAAGAATCACTTCCTCCGCGCCCGCGTCCGCCAGCGCCCGGACCAGAGGCAGTGCCCCCCGGATCTCAGATAATGTACCGTCTAAGGACAGTTCCCCGATCAGGCCCGTCCGCGCGGCCGAAAGACCCAGCGCCTGACCGGATGCGATCAGGATCCCCACCGCTTCTGCCAGATCCAGGTGGGATCCCTTCTTCCGAATCCAGGCAGGCGCCAGGTTCACCGTGATCCGGCCATCCGGCCAGCGAAGGCCATTATTCACACAGGCAGATCGGATCCTGGCCCTCGCTTCTTTCACGCTGGCGTCCGCCAGGCCCACCACACTGAAGAAAGGCAGCCCCGGCGCGATGTCCGTCTCCACCGTCACAGGTATGCCTTCAATTCCCCGGACGACCGCTGTCAGTGTTTTCGATAACATACCGCCCTCCTAGAAAGCCCCAGGGATCTGCTCCACCAGAATCCCGACCACCTGGAAAGAGGCAGCTTTCCCCGCGCCGCCCTTCGTCTTCATATAATATGCCGCGCAGCGACGCATCCGCCCCTGCTTCCTCCTGTCGACCGCCTCCTTCGGCAGACCAAACCGGACATCCGACCGGGTCTTCACTTCCACGAAAAGAAGCGCCCCGTCCCGCTCGCAGATGAGATCAATCTCTCCCATCGGACAGCGAAACCTGCGCTCCAAGATCTGATATCCCTGGGCATACAGCAGCCCGCAGGCGAGTTCCTCGCCCAGGCGGCCCAGCAGAACCTTATCCTTCACAATGACCGTCCCTTCCCCGGACGGCTCCACTCACACACTTAATTTACCATTATTACCATTTAATGTCAATACCGCTTCAGAACGAACCGCTCGATCGCCTTTGCCACCCCATCCCGGTCATTCGTATCGGTTACATAATCCGCCGCCGCCCGGACCTCCGGCTCCGCGTTCCCCACGGCCACCCCCAGTCCGGCTAACCGAATCATCTCGATGTCATTCGGGCTGTCTCCGCAGGCCATGAGCGCCTCCCGGCTGATCCCCGCTCTGTCAAGCAGAAACTGGAGGGCCGTCGCCTTACTGGTATTCGGCCCTTCGATCTCAATGTTAAACGTGACGGAGGAGGTGATGGTCAGACCATCGATGGCGGAGAGCCGCTTCCGAACGGCCTCCTTCTCCGCCGGATCCGGAATCGTCACACTGATGTTCTCGATACGGGATTTCGTCGCTTCGAGATGGTCCCAGATGTCCGGCACCGGGGTCCTGGACCAGAGCACATAAGCGGTGGTCCGGAAGGAAGAACCATTCTCCTTCAGATCGTTATAGACCTTCTGGTCTGTGAAGGCCTTCCCGTCCGAAAAGGTCTCGACCGGATAGTCATATTCCTTCAGGATGGCGGCGACGGCGTCGACCCTGTCCCCGCCCAGGTAGGACGTCATGATTTTCTCCCCGTCATGGAGCCGGGTGATACAGGCGCCGTTGGAATTGATCACATACTCCAGGCCGTCGATGGCCAGGATGTCCTTCGGCAGAGAGAGAAAAGCCCGGCCTGTGGAGACCACGACTTTCACGCCCTGGCGGATCGACTCCTCCAGAGCCGCCTTCGTCCTGGGCGCTAAGCTCTTATCTGTCCTCAGGGTTGTATTATCCAGATCCAGGGCGATCATACGGATTTTCCGCTGCTGTCCTACCATTCCGTGCTCCTTCTCCTGCCAGCTGTCAAAGCCTTAAATTCCTCATTCTGGGCCCTCACCTGTTTCATGGTGCAGCCGCCCTCATGGCCGGGATAAATGTAGATGTCATTCTCCAATCTGTTCAGGACTGTCCTGATCGAATGCTCCATCTCCTCCTCGCTGCCTCCCTCCAGGTCCGTCCGCCCCAGGTCTGTGTCAAACAGGGTATCCCCGCTGAAACAGATCCTGCTCTTCTCCGCCAGGAGACAAATGCTGCCCGGCGTGTGGCCAGGTGTTGCCAGGACCCGAAGCGTCTCGCCCTCCAGGGGAATCAGATCGCCGTCCTTCAGAAGGATGTCCGCCTTCTCCCGCCAGCAGGCCGCGTCCCGCTCATGCATGGCCCGAGGGCAGCTGAACACATCCGCCAGACGGGCGGAAGCGCCGGTATGGTCCTCATGAAGATGGGTCAGAATGATGGCCGCGGGGGCCAGCTGGTGTTCCCGGACAAAGTCGATATATAAGGGCGGGCGGTAGCCCGGATCGATCAGGAGGCAGCTCCCTCCGTCCCGCTGCCAGGCGACATACCCGTTCTCCAACAGGCTCCCGCATTGAAATTCCTTGACTTTCATGGATGTCTCCCCCCTCTGTTTCACCCCGTTCAGGCACGACCTACATTATAGCATATCGCTATTGCAAAAATAACCACTCGGCATTAGAATGTTAACGCTGATGCGAACTCTCCGCATCGTTTTATTAATAATAGGAGTCATTATGAACATCGCAATTGTCGGCGCCGGTAAGCTGGGGATTCGGATCGCGAAGGCCCTGGCAGACGGAGACTATTCCATCACGATCATTGACCGTCAGGAAGCGGTCTTGAACAGGATCTCGCAGAACCTGGACGTCATGACCATTAATGAGGACGCCAGAAGCATCTCCGTCCTGAAGAACATCGGCATCGAGAAGTTCTCCTATCTTATCGCGACCACAGGAAATGACGAGACCAACATCGTCGTCGCCGCCTTCGCGAAGAAGCTGGGCTGCGGCCAGGTCATCGCCAGGATCCGGGACCCGGAACACATGAACCAGTTCGATTTCATTAAAGAAACGATGAAAATCGACCTGATCATCAATCCGGATATGTCTATCACCATGGAGATCTATAAGTATCTGGCGGAGAAATACTCCCTCCAGAACGGCATCTTCACCACCGGGAAGACCGCGCTGATCGAATTCCCAGCGGCCGCTCTCCCGGAGATCTGCGGGAAATCCCTGCCGGAAGTCCGGGAAATCTTCCCGGATTTCCTGGTCGTGGCCCTGTCCCGAAACGGGAAGGTCCTGATCCCCCACGGGAAGGACGGAGTGGATAAGTCGGATCTGGTCTACCTCCTCGGAGAAAAGTCCATGATCCTGGCACTCAGTAAGAAGGTCCATTCCCAGACGCGGTCCCCCAGCCACTACCTGAGCCGGGTCATGCTCATCGGCGGCGGGAAGACAGGCTATTATCTTGCCCGCAAGCTGTCCAGATCCGGGGCGGACGTGAAGATCATCGAGCGGGACCTGACCCGCTGCCAGTACCTGGCGGAAGCCCTGGACGACGTGATGATCCTCCATGGCGACGGCACAGACCGGGACCTCCTGGAGGAGGAGAACATCGAAGAAATGGACGCCTTCATCAGCGCCACCGGCTATGATGAGGATAACCTGCTCCTGGCCCTGACCGCCAAACAGAAGGGGGTCTGTGACGTCATCGCGAAGGTCAGCCACTCCAACTATAAGGACCTGATCGAGTGGATGGGCGTCAACATGGTGCTGAACCCTATGGACATCGCTACCAGCGATGTTTTCAGATATATCCAGGGCACCCGGAAAATCGTTTCCTCCGTGCTGATCCAGGGGCAGGCAGAGCTCCTGGAGGTCGTGCTGAACAGGGACATGGCCGTGACCGGGATGCAGGTGAAGGATCTGGAGCTTCCGGATGACCTCCTGCTCGCCTCTATCTACCGGGGGATGGAACTGATTATCCCGGACGGAAACACCAAGCTTCTTCCGGACGACCGGGTGATCCTCCTTTGTCTCCTGACAGGCCTCGGCAGCGCTGAGAAATTCCTCAAGCCGAAGAGAGGATAACGGCTTCATGCGGATCGCGTTGAAAAAATATTCCAGAATCGCAGGGGTGCTGCTTCTCGTTACAGGGATTTGCATCATCCCGTCTTTTGTTGTCGCCATGATTTACAGGGAGCAGACCTGTATCCAATGGTTCGGCGGCACCATGGCCTTCTGCCTGATCCCGGCGGCCCTGATTCTTCGGTTCGCGCCACCGCCCAGCGTCCGGATCAAGCCCCGGGACGGCTATCTGATCGTTTCCCTGACCTGGATCATCATCTCCCTTATCAGCGCTGTTCCCCTGACCGGCTCCGGCGCCATCCCCAGCTTCGTGGACGCCTTCTTCGAGATGTGCTCTGGCTATTCGACCACAGGCTCCACCATCCTGACAGACATTGAAGCGCTCCCGAAGTCCATGCTCTTCTGGCGTTCCTTCACCCATTGGGTCGGCGGCATGGGCATCATCGTCCTCGGCGCGGCCATCCTCCCTTCTCTGGGCATAGAAGGCCAGGTGATCGCCAGCGCGGAGACGCCGGGCCCCACCATGGATAAGCTCACCGCCCACTACAGTGATACGGCCAAGCGCCTCTATGAGCTCTACTTCGCCTTCACCGTCATCGAGACAGTGCTCCTGGTGTTCGGCGGGATGGGGCTGTTCGACGCCCTGGTCCACACCTTCGGGACCGTGGGCACCGGCGGCTATTCCGACTATAACAACGGGGTCGCCCATTTCCAGAGTCCCTATATCCAGTGGGTCCTCATCCTCTTCATGGCCATGTGCGGCACCAACTTCAACCTCTACTTCGGCGTTCCCAAGAAGGGGCTGAAGGCCTTCCTGGAAGATGAAGAATGCCGGCTCTACCTCCTGATCATGCTTGGCTGCTCTCTGGGCATCGCCGCGGACCTCCTCCTGAGGGGCGTCTTTTCGAGCCTGTTTGAATCCCTGACGGCCGCCTTCTTCCACGTGTCTTCAATCATGACCACCACGGGGTACAGCACAGAGAACTACGACCTCTGGCCGACCTTCTCGAAGATGCTCCTCCTGGTCGTCTTCTTCACCGGCGCCTCCTCCTCCTCTACGGGCGGGGGACCGAAGATTATCCGGATCGTCGTGGCGATTAAACTGATCCGACGGAATGTGGCGCTGAAGATGCACCCCCATCGCTTCTATAATATTAAAGTCAACGGCAGGATCGTGAGTCAGGAAGTGGCTACCAGCATCTGCAACTTCCTGTTTTTCTATGTGTTCGTGCTGATCGCGGGGACTCTGATCATTTCACTGAACGGGTTCGACCTGATGACGACCTTTTCCGCGGCACTTACCTGCCTCGGCAATGTGGGGCCCGGATTCGCCCTGGTCGGTCCGGTCTGCAACTTCAGCATTTTCAATCCCTTCAGCAAAATTGTCCTTTCCTTCCTAATGATCGCGGGCAGATTGGAGCTGTTCACCTTCTTCATGCTCTTCTTCCGCCGCTACTGGAATCCCAATCGTTATTAACCCGGCCATCCCGGATCCGGAGGAACTATGAGTCTCAACCGTCGTCAGATCCTGAAAATCCTCATGATCGCCTTCCTCTTCGCGGGGACCGCCATGCTGATCCCCCTGCTATTCGCGCTGAACATCGAGGATCACCGCTGCGCCGCCGCCTTCGGCGTCCTGGTGCCGATCCTCTTCGCGGCAGGGCTTGGCTGCGGCTATGCTCATCGGAAGGCGCCGACGAGAAAAAAACATATCAAGCCGAAGGATGCCTATCTGTCCATCGCCCTGGGCTGGCTTCTGGTCCTTTTCGTCTGCTCCCTGCCCTACGCGCTCTCCCGTCATGGCTACACACTCATGGACGGCTGGTTCGAATCCGCGGCGGCCTGGACCACTACGGGCGCGACCGTCCTGGACCTTCGCAGCCTCCCCAGGACCCTGCTCCTCTGGAAGGCCATGAACAGCTGGTTCGGAGGCATGGTCCTGACCACCCTGACCCTGACCCTCTTCCCCAGGCTGGGCATCGCCGAACAGCAGATCACCGACAATGATTTTACCGGCACCACCACTGGGAAGCTGTCCCCGAAACTGTCCAGCACCCTGAAGATCTCCTTTGCCCTGTACGGCGTCCTGACCCTGATCTCCCTTTTCCTGCTTCTTCCTTCCGGCATGCGCCCCTTCTACGCGGTCCTGAACGCCATGACCTGCGTGAGCACGGCGGGCCTGATTGATATCACCGGGACCAGCGGCGCCTTTCTGATCACCCCCTATATTAAATTCGTCCTGGCGGTGGTTGCCCTGCTCTCCTCCGTGAATTTCCTGACCTATTACTACACCTACCGCCGTAAATTCCGCCTGGCCAGGGAATATTATGAGGTCCGCTTCTATTTCCGGATCCTGCTGGCGGCCAGCCTGTCCATGACCCTGGTCCTCTACGTGACCGGCACCTACCGGACCCTGCCCCAGGCCTTCGGCAATGCCCTGGTCCAGACCCTTTCCTTCTCCTCCACCTCCGGCTTCGTCATGGGCGGCATCTCCCACTGGCCCGTTTTCTGCGAAGTGGTCCTTCTGGTCTGCGCCCTCATCGGCGGCTGCAGCTTCTCTACAGCCAGCGGGATGAAGGTCAGCAGGGCCATGGTCTTCCTGAAGCTGATGACCCGGGGCGTGGACAAAAGAATCCATCCCCATTCGACCCGCGCCGTGAATATCAACGGGAAGGCGGTCCCCGCGAAGAGAGCCTCCTCCATCACGGTCTTCATCATGCTCTACATCCTGGTCTTCATCCTGGGCTGTATCCTGATGGGCATCGAGAATCAGGACATGGAGACCACCTTCACCTGTGTGATCGCTTCCCTGACCAATACAGGGACCGGGTTCGGAAAGATGGCATCCGCCAATTACAGCATCTTCTCAGGCTTCGGCCGCTTCATCTCCACGCTGATCATGATGACCGGGCGGCTGGAGATTTACCCGATGCTTCTGCTCCTGTCCAAGACCTTCTGGGCGTCTGACCACGCCCGGCTGGCCTGAGTGTTATCAGAGAAAGGAAACTTCCATTGGAAATCATTCGAGCTGAACACAGCGGTTTCTGCTTCGGTGTGAAGAAAGCCGTGGACACCGCCTACGAGACGGTTTCCAACGCCGGAGGGCGGCCCATCTGCACCCACGGGCAGATCATCCACAATCGGGACGTCACGGATGAGCTGGCCAGGAAGGGAGCGGTCATCATCGAGGACTTGTCCGAGGCGCCCGAGAACGCTCTGGTGATCGTCCGGTCACACGGCGAACCGAAGGCATTTTATGACGAAGCCTCGGCGCGGCATCTGGACCTGATCGATACCACCTGCCCCTTTGTCACCCGCATTCACGACCTGGTCCGGGAAGCCCACGCAGCTGGAACCCCCGTCATCATCGTTGGCAGTCCAGACCATCCGGAGGTCACAGGGACGAACGGCTGGTGCGATGGTCAGGCCTGGATCTTCAGCAGCGGCCAGGAAGCGGAGACATTCCCCGGAGACCACGCGCTCCTGGTCTGTCAGACCACCATTCGAAAAGAGGTTCTGGAGGAAGTTGTCAGCGCCCTGGAAGGAAAGGGCGTCCGCCTGGATGTCCGAAACACGATCTGCAACGCCACCCGGGAACGTCAGCAGGCAGCGGCGGACCTGGCCGAACAGGTGGACGCCATGGTGATCATCGGGGGCCGCAACTCTTCGAACACGAAGAAGTTATATGAGATCTGCCGAAGTCGGTGCCCGCGGACCTTTTTTGTAGAAAATTATCACGAATTATCATTGAAAGCACTAGATAAATGTAATAGAATAGGTGTTGCGGCAGGCGCTTCTACGCCTGAACGTATCATTAAGGAGGTTATTTCTAACATGAGTGACAACATCACCAACGAAACTGAAATGAATTCGATGGCGGACTTTATGGATGAAATCGACGCGACCATGAAGCTTCCTCACAACGGCGACATCGTGAAGGGTCCGGTCGTGGAAGTAAATGACGACGAAGTTATCATCAATCTGGGCTGCAAGAAAGACGGCATTCTGCGTGCCAGCGAAGTTTCTCTGGAAGAGGGCCAGAAACTGACTGACCTCTACAAGGAAGGCGACGAAGTCGAAGCGAAAGTCATTAAGACCGATGATAACGACGGCGGCATCCTCCTTTCCAAGAAGAAACTGGAGCTCAACTTCCAGTGGAAGGAAATTGAAGCGGCCTGCGAGGAGAAGACCAACATCGAGGTCAAGGTCGTCCGGGTCGTGAAGGGCGGTGTCATTGCCGCTTATAAGGATCTGACCGGGTTCATTCCCCTCTCCCAGCTGTCTAACAGATATGTGGAGAGCGCAGACGAATTCCTGGGCGAGACCCTGACTGTGAAGGTCTCCCGCACGGATCCCCGCAGAAACAGAGCAGTCTTCTCTCATAAGGCTGTCCTGGCGGAAGAGCGTCAGAAGAGACTGGATGAGATCTGGGATACCCTGAAGGTCGATGATATCGTGGAAGGCACTGTTATGCGGTTCACCGACTACGGCGCGTTTGTCGACCTGGGCGGCATCGATGGTCTTCTCCATATCTCCGAGATCTCCTGGGGCAAGCTGAAGCACCCGGATGAGGTTCTGTCCATCGGTCAGAAGATCAATGTCAAGATCCTGAACATGAACAGAGAGAAGGGAAAGATTTCTCTCGGTCTCAAGCAGACCACTCCGGAGCCCTGGTCCGTGATCAATGAGCACTATCAGGTCGATGACGTAGTCAGAGGCAAGGTCGTCCAGCTGAAGGAATACGGTGCTTTCGTCGAGCTGGAGCCGGGTCTGGACGGACTGGTTCACATCTCTGAGGTTGCGAACAAGCACGTGAACAACATCAGCGATGAGCTTACCGTCGGCCAGGAGGTCCTGACGAAGATCCTGGACATCGATACCGACCGCAGAAGAATCAGCCTCTCCATCAAGCAGGTTCCGGACAATCCTGTGATCGCGAACGAGCCGAAGGCTGATGAAGCCCCGGCTGAAGAACCCGCTGAGGATGAAGAGTAATCGGTCCCCTCACCTGAGGAAATCAAACTGGCAGACGTTTTCGTTTGCCAGTTTTCCTTTTATTTCGAACTGATCATCTGAGATGGCTGTCCTAAGAGCGCCCATCAGGAAGGATATGAATGAGCAGAAAACACAGTCACACACCCCTTTACAGCGGTGAGATCAAAAAGACCCGAAAAGGCAGCGCTTTTCTCATCCGTGAAGACGGACCCGATATCTTCATAGACGCGAAGGATCTGAACGGAGCCATGAACGGCGACATCGTCTCCTGTGACCTCCTGCCGAAGGTCTATTGGCGAAAGAATCCGGAGGGCATCGTGGATCACATCCTGAAGAGAGCCCGCCGGGAGATCTCAGGAACGCTCCAACGACGGGGAAAGACGATTTTCGTTCGAACGTCAGCCAAGCAGGGCCGGGAAATGATCCAGATTATGAGAGGGAATACCCTGGGTGCCCGCCCAGGAGATAAGGTGACCTGCGAGATCATCCACTATCCTGCTTCCTCCAGAGAACATCCGATCGCCAGGGTCAGGGAGATCCTGGCCCGCCGGGACGACCCACTGGCAGAGCTCACGCTTTCCCTTCACAGCATGGGAATCCGCGTGGATTTTCCAGACGCCGCAGAACAAGCGGCGAAGGAATGGGAGACAGAGGATCCCACTGATGCCGCCTCACGAGATCCCTTCCGTGAAGATCTTCGGGACCTGACTCTGATCACCATCGATGGCGCCAGTTCAAAGGATCTGGACGACGCTGTCTCCTGCGAGAAGCTGGACAGAAGCCACTGGCGGCTGGGCGTGCATATCGCCGAT
>CACZTH010000130.1 GCA_902784035.1 uncultured Eubacteriales bacterium | reverse complement strand
TCACGGACCGTCATGTCTCCAAACCTCTTCAACATGCTTTCCCTCCTTACTTGATCTCCTGCATGATCCTGTCTGCGACCTCCGGGATGTAGTACTTTCTCCCGATCTTCCCCAGGCCGTGCAGATACCTGTCCACCTTGTGCGGGTCTCCATACCCCATGCACGCCCTGACCTCTTCTCGCGTGATAAAATCCGCGTCCCTGGTGTGCCGCCGCATGGCTTTTACTAGATCAGTCTTCGTCATACCTGGCCTCCCACATAATCAATTTTAATTTGATTTATCATCGAAAAAAATATCATCCATCGGTACGCCATACAGGCCTGACAAGCGATTTGCCATGCGCACTGTGATTGGCGTCTTTCCGGCTTCCCAGTTATATATGGTTGCCGGTGTCACGCCAACCGCTTCAGCCACTTTTTTCTGAGAAAATCCAGCGTTTACCCTTGCCGCCTTCAGTGTCATCTGAGTCACATCATCACCTCCATTTCTTACCGTGATAATAAATCAAATAATATTTGATGTCAATATATTTTATTTGGTTTTCTTTGTATTTTATTTGATTTATTTTAGTGTTTAATTTATCATCAGGCTATGAAATGGAGGACGCTATGGATGATATTGAGATGAAGAAAAGATTCGCGGAGAACTTAAAGAACTTGCTGTACACACACGACATGACACAAAAGCAAGCGGCGGACGCTGTGGGCGTATCACCTCAGACATTCAACACATGGACACAGGGCAAAGCCATCCCACGCATGGGGAAAATACAGAAACTGGCAGACATGTTCCGTGTACCTAAGTCTGAACTCATAGATTTCGGAAGAGATACAGAAAAATCCTACTACCTGGACCCGGACGTCGCGGCAGCCGCTCAGCGTGCCTATGATGATCCCGACACCCGCATGCTGCTGGACGCTAAGAGAGACCTGTCTAAGGATGACTTTGATTATGTAGTCGGCCTCGTGAAGAGGCTGAGAAACGGAGGGCAAGATGAGTGACGTCTTCATCAAGTATCTGCCAGAATTGCCGGTTACCATACCGGCGATGGTATGCGAAACGCCGGAGGGAGATTTTCAAATTTATCTCAATCCGGCGTTATCTGACGAAGCGCAAAAAACGGCTTGTAAGCACGAAATTGAGCACATAGAAAAAGACTACGGACGGCCGGTAAACGTCGCTCTGTGCGAGTTTTCGCGCCACTCAGGGGGCGATGAGCGTTGAAGGCGTATAAGTTCACAACTTCCTTCACCTATGAAGGGAAGCGGTACAAGGTCCGGGCTGATGATCCTGTCGAGCTTGGTATGAAGAAGGCCAGGAAACTGGATGAGCTAAAGACGGCACGCAGGATCCTGTCCGGGGACATGACTCTGACTGAGTGGGCCGGGCGGTGCATCCCGGCATATAAGACAGGCCAGGGAGAAGAAACCCGCCGCAAGTTCGAGGCCCGGGTCCGGTCGTGCATCCTGGATGTCTTAGGAGACTACCCGCTGAAGAAGATACGCCCGCTGGATGTCCAGGACTGCATGAACAGACAGACCGGTATGTCTCCCACCCAGGTATCTGAAGTGTACTACGCTTTGAAGTTCCTTTTCAGAAAGGCGTACACAAACCGCCTGATAGCGGTGGACCCGGCTGAGGATCTGGAAAAGCCGAAAGCGAAACCGAGGGAACATCGACGGGCCTTAACGCCCGAAGAACGGGAACACTTTATCCGTGTAGGGCTCACAGACCGCCGGTTTTTGGTTTTCCTTCTCATGCTCGGTTGCGGCTGCCGTCCGTCAGAGGCTTCCATGGCGCAGGGGCGTGACCTGTCTGTCCGTGATGGTGTCCCGGTCCTGCATATCCGTGGCACGAAAACGAAAAGCGCAGATAGAGACGTCCCGATCCCGCCGTGGCTGTGGGAAGCCGTGAAGGACACGCCGCCCTTTGAGTACATCGCACCCACGGCAACAGGACACATCATAGACCAGTCACAGCGGAGAAGGATCTGGAAGGCGTACTGCCGGGCAATCAACATAGACATGGGGGCAAAACTGTACAGGAACGCCCTGGTTCCGCCGCTTCCGCTCGCGCCTGATCTTGTCCCGTACTGCCTCCGACATGAGTACTGCACAGACCTTGCACGGCGCGGCGTGGATATACGAATTGCGCAGAAACTGATGGGCCACTCAACGATCTCGCTGACGGCGGACATCTACACCAACCTTAGCGGGGACGACGTGGCAGCGGTCGGGCGTGACCTGTACAAGGGTGAAGGGTGTCCCACCGGGTGTCCCACCCAACCGCACCAAAACGCACCAAAACGAGCCTTTTCAGAGTGAACACACGACCAAATTCAAGGCATGAAAAAAGCCCTGGAGCCGCTGAATATCAGCAATTCCAGGGATTTTAGATTTGGTGCACCAGAGGCGATTCGAACACCCGACGCACGGTTTAGGAAACCGACGCTCTATCCCCTGAGCTACTGGTGCAGAAGATTCGTTGATATTTTAGCATCTTACAGGGAGGATTTCAACCGGCGGAAGACCGCAGGGCGGGGAGATTTTGTCCAAGTCCGGAAATCGTGATACAATGAAATAGTTTTTACGGCACTGAAGAGGGAGGGAACTGTTTGCGGGAGGAAAAGAATAGGATGACGGCCAGGCGGATCCTGGTCTACGGACTGGGGATCGTGATCCTGGCGCTGGGAATCGACCTGAACACGAAGGCTTCTCTGGGGGTGTCCCCCATTATCTCGGTGCCCTACAGCGTCGCGCGGATCTCAGGCTGGCTGCTGGGAGCGGTCATCTTCGTGTATTATATGCTGCTGATCCTCCTGCAGGCGCTGATCCTCCGGCGGGACTTCAGTCCCTTTCAGATCCTGCAGGTGCCCTGCGCTTTTCTGACCAGCTTCTTCGTTCAGATCTTCGACGGAATCCTGCCGACAGCGAGCGGGACTGCGGCGAAATTCGTCACGATGGTTCTGGCTATCTTCATCACAGGCCTGGGCGCGGGGCTGACCGTGACCATGAAGATCGTGCCCAATCCGGCAGACGGGCTGGCGGATGTGATCGGGAGCCGTCTCCTCCACCGGGATTACAGCCTGGGAAAGAATGTGCTCGACCTGATCAGCATCGGGATCTCGGCCCTGATCGGCTGGGGGCTGACGGACCGGCCCGCCGGGATCGGTGTGGGCACGGTGATGACCATGATCTTCACAGGCCGGGTGGTGGCTCTGCTCCGGGGCTTTTTCGCCCGGGTCCAGCGCTGGGCTCAGGCAGGCCAGGGATCAGCGGACCATCCCTCTTCATAGGACGAACAGGCGGAAGGGACCCCCGGCGGGCGGTCCCTTTTTCGCGGCTTGGAAGAGGTTCGGGCCGCTTTTCCGCGCTTTCGCGGTGTGGAACGTGGAACGTGGTTCGGGCCGCTTTTCCGCGCTTTCGCGGTGTGGAACGGAGTCCGGGCCGCCTTTGTCCCTCGAACAGGACGGGGAACGTTGAACGAGGCAGGCCGGGATGGTATAATATTCTCGTATGCCCCGATGGGGCGATAAGGAGGAGAATATGGCGCAGGATAGAAGCACATACACCAGCCCCCTTTCCACCAGATACGCGAGTAAGGAGATGAAGTACCTCTTCTCACCGGACATGAAGTTTCGGACCTGGAGGAAGCTCTGGATCGCGCTGGCAGAGTCGGAGAAGGAGCTGGGCCTGGACATCACCCAGGAGCAGATCGACGAACTGAAGGCGCATGCCGAGGACATCAATTATGAAGTGGCGGAGGCCCGGGAGAAGGAAGTCCGGCACGACGTGATGTCTCACGTCTATGCTTACGGGGTTCAGTGCCCGAAGGCGAAGGGGATCATTCATCTGGGCGCCACGTCCTGCTATGTGGGAGACAACACGGATCTGATCATCATGGCGGAAGGCCTGAAGCTGATCCGGAAGAAGATCATCAACGCCATCGACAAGCTGGCGAAATTCGCCGATGAATATAAGGCGCTGCCCTGCCTGGCCTTCACCCACTATCAGGCGGCCCAGCCCACCACGGTCGGCAAGCGGGCCACCCTGTGGCTGAACGACCTGACCATGGACCTGGCGGACCTGGACTATGTGCTGGGCTCCCTCAAGCTCCTGGGCTCGAAGGGGACCACGGGCACCCAGGCGTCCTTCCTGGAGCTTTTTAACGGCGACCATGAGAAGTGCCGGGCCCTGGATCGGAAGATCGCGGAGAAGATGGGCTATGAGGCCTGCTACCCCGTGTCCGGACAGACCTATTCCCGGAAAGTGGATACCCGGGTCCTGAACGTGCTGGCGGGGATCGCCCAGTCGGCCCATAAGTTCTCGAACGACATCCGTCTGCTCCAGCACCAGAAGGAAGTGGAAGAACCCTTCGAGAAACACCAGATCGGTTCCTCCGCCATGGCCTATAAGCGGAACCCCATGCGGTCCGAGCGGATGGCCTCCCTGGCGAATTATGTGATGGCTGATGTCCTCAACCCGGAGATCACAGCGGCAACCCAGTGGTTCGAGCGGACCCTGGATGACTCCGCCAATAAGCGGATCAGCGTCGCGGAAGGCTTCCTGGCCACCGACGCCATCCTGCAGCTCTATATCAACATTTCCGACGGCCTGGTGGTCTATCCGAAGGTCATCGAGTCCCACCTGATGGCGGAGCTCCCCTTCATGGCCACCGAGAACATCATGATGGACGCGGTGAAGGCCGGCGGCGACCGCCAGGAGCTCCATGAGAAGATCCGGGAGCTCTCCATGCAGGCGGCGAAAACCGTGAAGGAAGAGGGGAAGCCGAACGATCTTCTGGATCGCATCGAGCAGGATCCCGCTTTCCATACATCTAAAGAGGCTTTACAGAAGGTTTTGAAACCCGAGAACTACGTGGGCAGGGCGCCCGAGCAGACGGAGGAGTTTCTGGACGGGGTCATAAAGCCGATCCTTGAGGCGAACCGGGCCGTGCTGGGCCTGGACGCCGAGATTAATGTTTAAGGAGGGTCAGCAATATGTCAGCGAAAGCAATCGTAGGCGCCAATTGGGGTGACGAGGGAAAGGGAAAGATCACGGATATGCTGGCGGAGAACGCCGACATCGTGGTCCGCTTCCAGGGCGGGAGCAACGCCGGCCATACGATCAAGAACCAGTATGGCAAGTTCTCCCTGCACATGATGCCGTCAGGCGCCTTCTACCCCGATAAGACCTGTGTCCTGGGAAACGGCGTCGCTCTGAACATCCCGAGGCTCATCGACGAGATCAACGACCTGGTGTCGAAGGGGGTCCCCAAGCCCCATCTCCTGGTATCGGACCGGGCCCACGTGGTCATGCCCTACCACATCCTGCTGGATGGCTATGAGGAGGAGCGTCTGGCCGGAAAGGCCTTCGGGTCCACCAAGTCCGGCATCGCCCCCTGCTATTCCGATAAGTACGCGAAGATCGGCTTCCAGGTGAATGAGCTCTTCATGCCTGACGAGCCCCTGATGGAGCGAGTGAAGAATGTCTGCACCCTGAAGAACGCTCTGATCGTCAACCTCTACCATAAGCCGGCCCTGGATCCGGACGAGGTCTTCCAGACCATCCGTTCCTATGCCGAGATGATCCGGCCCTATGTGTGCGACACGGCCCTCTACCTCCACCAGGCCCTGAAGGAAGGAAAGGAGATCCTCCTGGAGGGCCAGCTGGGCACCATGAAGGACGTGGAGCACGGCATTTACCCCATGGTCACCTCCTCCTCCACCATCGCGGGCTTCGCGGGCACCGGCGCCGGGATCCCGCCCTATGAGATCAGGGACGTGGTCACGGTCACGAAGGCCTACGCTTCTTCTGTCGGCGGCGGCGATTTCGTCACGGAGATCCACGGCGATGAGGCTGAGGAGCTCCGCCGGCGGGGCGGCGACGGCGGCGAGTACGGCGCGACCACCGGCCGGCCCCGGAGAGTGGGCTGGTATGACTGTGTGGCCTCCCGCTACGGCTGCATGCTGCAGGGCGCGACGGAAGTCGCCCTGACTGTGGTCGACCCTCTGGGCTACCTGGATGAGATTCCCC
>CACZTH010000129.1 GCA_902784035.1 uncultured Eubacteriales bacterium | reverse complement strand
CTTCTGCCGCCCATCCCGGGGCCCGGCCCCTGTTTTTTTTATTCGGAGAGGATCATGTTCGAAGACATTGAGAACAAACTGCCAGACTTCCCGCTGAACGCCCTCGGGAAGAGCGCCATTAATAAACAGAAGAAGCGGAAAGCCCTCCTGGACAGCGCCTATTCCCTCTTCACCACCATCGGCTTCCATAAAACCACCATCCTGAACATCGCCATGAAAGCCGGCGTGGGAAAGGGGACCTTCTATAACTATTTTCAGGATAAGGAAGACATCCGGGACGAGCTGATCCGGGTGAAGGCCAGCCAGATCCTGGACCAGGCCGTCCGCCGCCTCCAGCAGAAGCTGAACGAGCCCGGCGTCGACATGGACTTCTCCGACAAGCTGATCTTCCTGACCGATGTGATCATCTCCAGCCTGGCCAGGGACCTGGCCCTGCTTCGTTTCCTGTCCAAGTCCCTCTCCTGGGGCCTGCTCCGGAACGAATCCTCCCACCGGGACGAAGACGAAGTCATCAACTTCCGTACCTTCGTCGACGAGGCCTTCCAGAAGGAGGGCGTCCACCTGAGAGACCCTGAGCTCCTCATCTTCACTCTCCTGGCCACCATCAGCGCCACCATCGACGAGGTCATCCTCCGGGGGGAGCCTGTTCCCTTCAGCGAATATAAGCCTTATCTCTACGACACCATCCGGACCCTGGTCCGCCACGCCACCCTGCCATCCCAGGAGGAGGCGCCGGCCCCGGCGGAGTGACGCCGGCGGGCCGCTGACGAGCAGCGAAACGAGCAGGCCGCCGGCGGCTCACCTACCGGCAGCCGATAATAAGCAGCAGGCGGCGGCCCGAGGACCCGGACAGACCGCCGGACGACAGGACCGTAAACGAACAGCTTCATCAACTTCCCTGGCATTCCATGGGAATTGATGAAGCTGTTTTTCTGAACATATAAGAGAAGTGAACGACTTTCCCCTTCATCCGGGGTCCCGGACTTCCCCGTCTCAGAGCTGAACCAAGGCGTGGGCCAGGTTGTCGGCGTGGTCGGCGCACCGCTCCAGTTCGGTCACCATATCCGTGAAGACAACGCCGCCCAGGGGGTCGCAGAGGTTCCTCATCAGCCGGTCCACGTGGTGGTCGATCAGTTCGGTCTCCTGCCGGTCCACATGACGCTCCAGCTTCTCCTGCTTGCCCAGATCCGTGAAATCCTCCGACTCGAACATATCTAAAGACAGGTCCACCGCGGCCAGGCTGTCTTCCGCCATGTGGCGGATCTCCTTCCAGGCCGCTTCCGACATGACCGCCCGCTTTTTTTTCATTTGTTCGGCATACTCGACGATGTTCTCGGCCCGGTCCGACAGACGCTCGATGTCGGTGAGCGACATGGTCATGACCGACAGGCGGTGGAGGTTCTCAGAGTTCAGGTCGAAGCTCCGGAGCTCCGCCATGGCGTCGGAGATCAGCTGGTTGAGAATATTCACGCTTTCCTCCCGCGTCCGGACCGCCTCCGCCTTCGCCTCGGAGTAATTGAAGAAGCATTCCACCGCGTCCCTGAGGTTCCTGGCCGCGATCCGTCCCATCCGGGTGACCTCCCGGTGGGCCTGGTCCATGGCCATGCTGGCGGGCACCGAGGTCATGGCGGTCATATACTGGAGCCGGCGCTCCTGGTGGAGCTCATCCTCATCGGGCAGGATGGGGATCAGCTTCTCCGCCAGCTTGATCATGGCGCCGGTCAGAGGCAGGGCGGCGCAGACGGCGATGATGGCGAAAATGGTATGGGTGTTGGCGATCTGCCGGGCGATGCTGCTCGGCGATAGAGCGACGATCTTCGTCAGGATCACCGGGAAAAGATTAATGAGGACCACCAGCAGAACTGCCCGGTAGAGGTTGAAGATCAGGTTCAGGATGGCGGTCCGCTTCCCATCCCGGTTCGTGGTGAGCGAGGCCAGGAGATTGGGGGTGACCGAGCCGATGGCGGCGCCGATCACCAGGTAGACCGCGGTATGGTAGGTCAGAAGCCCCTGGACCGCGAAGGTCTGGAAGATGACCGTAGACGAGGAGGAGCTCTGAAGCAGGGCCGTGAAGGCGACCCCGAAGAGAATGGCGATCAGAGGATTGTTGATGCCGGAGATGAAATTAATGAAGCTTTTATTCTCCTGCAGGGGCAGGATGGCTGATTTCAACATCCCGATGCCCACGAAGAGCATGCCGAAGCCCATGATGATCTCCCCGATGTGCTTGACCAGGGTCTTCTTCACGAACAGAAACATGACCGCGCCGACGAAAAGGATGACCGGGGCGTATTTCCCCAGATCGAAAGCGGTGATCTGGGCGGTGATGGTGGTGCCGATATTGGCCCCCAGAATGACGCCGATGGCCTGAGCCAGCGTCATCATCTTCGCGTTGACGAAGCCGATGACCATGATGTCCGTCGCGGAAGAACTCTGGATGAGCAGGGTCATGGCCATGCCGACCAGAACGGCGACGATCTTATTCTTCGTCGCCTTCTCCAGGATCGTCTGCAGGTTGTCCCCGCAGGCGTTGGTAAGCCCTGACGACATGACAGACATCCCGAAAAGAAAGAGTCCGACGCCGCCAAGCAGCGGAAACAGCCCATATAATTCCATGTACAGCCCTCCAGTTCGATCGAACGCGTCTTACATTAATATAACGCATTTTTTACAAGAACACACGACTTTCATTGAAAAAGAACTGACGGCGTTTTCCGATCCGCTCCTCCCAACCTTCCCGGTTAGACTTCCCCCGGCCGGGATATATATGAAACAAAAGGCATGTCCGCGGCCGTACCGCTGTTCATATCTCTGAGAAAGGAGCCTCTCCCATGACAACACTCTATCTCGCCGGCGGCTGCTTCTGGGGGGTCCAGAAGTTTTTCGACCAGTTCGACGCCGTCCAGGAGACCCAGACCGGCTACGCCAACGGCAGGACCGAGGCGCCCACCTACGAGGAGGTCTGCTGGCAGGACACCGGCCACGCGGAGACTGTGAAGGTCACCTTCGATGAAACGAAGAAATCCGTCCAGGACCTCCTGGCTGACTATTTTCTCATCATCGATCCCCTGTCCATCAACCGCCAGGGCTTCGACGCCGGCACTCAGTACCGGACCGGGATCTACTATGATGATCCCGCCCTGCTCCCTGACATCCAGGCCGCCTGGGACAGAGAAGCCGCCCGGATCGGTCAGCCTCTGGCCGTGGAAATCCTTCCGCTCGCCAATTTCAGCCCCGCTGAGCCCTACCACCAGAAATATCTGGACCGCTTCCCCACCGGCTACTGCCACATCAAGCCCTGGCTCCTCTCCCTGGAGGCCCGGCGGAAGCGGGCCGCCCGGCAGCCGCGGAAATAAGGCAGGACTTTCACGCCCTGTTAGAGTAGAATGAAGAGAGAAACCCGTCGCAATATTCCGGCGGGCCGCGGGATACATTCGGAAATACATAATGAAGGAGAAACGGAGTAAATCATGCTGAAAGACGGAAAGATCTATGCGGGACGGACAGAAGACGGCCGGGAGATCGGCATCCTCCCGAAAATGGCCAATCGGCACGGTCTGATCGCGGGCGCCACCGGCACCGGCAAGACCGTGACCCTGAAGGTGCTGGCGGAATCTTTTTCTGATCTGGGCGTGCCGGTCTTCCTGGCCGACGTGAAAGGGGACCTGGCGGGCATGATCCGGCCGGGCGCGGAATCGGAAGACATGAAGGAACGAATCCAGAAGTTCCAGCTGGATGGCACCGGCTGGCAGTATGAGGCCTATCCGGCTGTCTTCTGGGACATCTACGGGCAGAAGGGCATCCAGCTCCGGACCACCATTTCCGAAATGGGCCCCCTCCTCCTGTCCCGGATCCTGGGCCTGAACGACGTCCAGTCCCAGATTCTGACCGTGGCCTTCAAGATCGCGGACGACAACTCCCTGCTTCTGATCGACACGAAGGACCTGAAATCCATGCTGGGCTGGCTGGACGACCACCGGGAAGACTTCCGTCAGGAGTACGGCAACATCGCCTCGACCTCGATCGCTGCCATCGTCCGCGCCATCACGACCCTGGAGATGGACGGCGGAGACGTCTTCTTCGGGGAACCGGCCCTGAATGTCGGAGACCTCTTCGCTCTGGATGGAGGAAAGGGCATCATCAATATCCTGGACTCAGAGAGCCTGATCAGCCACCCGGCCCTCTATTCCACCTTCCTGCTCTGGCTCATGTCTGAGCTCTTCGAGACCCTGCCCGAGGTCGGCGACATGGAGAAGCCGAAAATGGTCTTCTTCTTCGATGAGGCCCACCTTCTTTTCGACGACGCCCCGAAGAACCTGCAGGATAAGATCGAGCAGGTTGTCCGCCTGATCCGGTCGAAGGGCATCGGCATCTACTTCATCTCCCAGAACCCCGCCGACATCCCTGACGGGATCCTCTCTCAGCTGGGCAATAAGATCCAGCACGGCCTTCGGGCTTACACGCCGGCGGAACAAAAGAAAGTGAAGGCGGCCGCCATGGCCTTCCGGGAAAATCCAGCCTTCGATACCTATGAAACCATTCTCAACCTGCCTACGGCCCAGGCTGTCGTCTCCTTCCTGGATGAGAAGGGCACGCCCGGCCTCAGCGAACAGGTTGCCATCCTCCCGCCCCAGTCTCAGATGGGGACCATCTCTGACCAGGATCGGGACACCGCTATGAAGAGCAGCCTTCTTTTCACGAAATACGCTGCCGCGGTCGATCCGGACTCCGCCTACGAGTTTCTCCAGCGGAAGGGCCTGGAGGAGAAGGCGGCCGCGGACCAGGCCGCGAAAGAACAGGCGGCGGCGAAGGAACAGGCCCAGGCGGAAGCGGCCGCCGCGAAGGAACAGGCGAAAGCAGAGGCAGCCGCCGCGAAGGCTCAAGCGAAGGCGGAGGCCGACGCGGTGAAGGCTCAGCAGAAGGCGGAGGCCGCGGCCCTGAAGGCCCAGCAGAAGGAAGCCGAGCGGGCAGCCAAGGCCAGAGAACGAGCCGTAAAATCCGTGGCCAACACCATCGCCGGCAACCTGGGCAGGGAAGCAGGGAAAGCGGCCGGCAAGAACTTCGGCTCCTTCGGCAAGACCATGGGCGGCAATGTGGGCGCCAGCCTGGCCCGCGGCATCATGTCCACCCTCTTCAAGGGCTGAGGCCCCGTCAACGGGTCAGCGCGAACCGCCCTGGATCTGAGACGGGTCCGCATCGGATCTGCCTCGGATCTTCATCGAATCTGTATCGGATCAGATACGAACCAGCGCGGGGCAGAAGCCGACTCCAGCTCTCGAAATATGCGGAACCGGCCGGTGAGGTGATCACCGGCCGGTTTTTTCGTTTATCTCACAGAAGATTCAAGGATAGAACCTATCATGTTATAGTTGTGCCGCGGTGATCAGGCCGATAAATTTACTCGTCTCTCTTAAAGAATTCTTCCCGCTCATAGTTTTCTTTCGATCTTCTTATACTTTTCCAGCGGCAGAGCGAGTTCCTCCTCCGGAACATCACTGATATTCTTAACAATTACCTCTGTTTCTCCATCGTACCCATTTACGATGACCCTGTCGCCGACTTTGATATCCTCGATATCGCAAAGATAATCATACTGTCTGCCGCTTGGCGTGAAGGTGATGCCGACCAGCCGGACTGTCCTCCCACTCGCCTTCTTCGGTTTCGGAATCCGCCAGTCGAATACATTCCCTTTCAACTTCAGAACCAGCTCATCGTCGTAATAAAGAACCGTGACCGCCTGGTCATTCTCCTCGATGATATCCAGATAATCCGCTTTCCCTTCAGCCGGCATCTCTCCGGAGATCGGCGTCACGTGTCCCTTGACCACATCGGTAAAGGTGCAATAATAGATCGCCGGAATCACAAGGAACTGTTTCTTTGGCGTCTCTTCATTCCGCTTCGCGATTCTGCTGAAGGCAACCGTCCAGCTGCCGTTCTTCAGCGGTCTGGCTTCCCAATGAATCTTATAGTCATCTTTTAGCAGCCTCTTAACTGTCCAGAAAGAATAGTCTTTATACCTTCCGGTATTCTTTTCCGGAGGAAGCATTTCCTTGGCTTCTGTCAGGCCGCGGCGAATATTCGCTGCCACCACGGTGTCGCCGTAATAATCATGCTCCTTCATCCGCTTCCGGATCGCATATTCTGCCTCCAGAAGGACGGCGATTCCACTATAAACATTCTGATGGGTTCCGGTTCCATGAAGGATCATGCTTCCGATTCGAAGAGCAACATCCGCGAAATTATCCTCTCCACGCTGTTCCTCAAACCTTACAGAAAGCTCGTGGTAAAGCATAGAGACAAGATTAAATGCCGTCTCCGGACTCTTCACGACACCATACCCGTTTTTATACATGTCGGAAAGCTTATAAATTGATTCATACAGCCCGTTCGCCGCGCCGAACGTAAAATATGTCAGAGCTTTGTCATATTCCGGTTCGCCGTGGGTGCACCGTCCGTAGTAATAAATATAACCAAGCGTATTGGCATACTGCGGGTTCTTCGTTAACTCAAACAGCTTTTCCGCGTCGTCCCGCGCAGACGTAAAGTCCTGCTGATAGACGGCATTGCCTGAATATTTTCCGTAGCACCGGGTATGCAGAGCGCGCGTATTATCTTTTGCCGCGAGCTCATCGACCCAAGCGACGAAGCGCCGCTGTTCTTCTTTCGTAGCTGCCGCAATTGCTTCGTCGCTGTCAAGGCTGCTGATAAAGCCTTCCTTCATATAATCCGGATAGACCCATAGTTCCCTCGGGAGTTTCTGATTCTTAAAATAACAGGAAATATACGCCGCTGCTTTCTGCGCACATTCGATCCGATCACCGGTTCCCTCGTTGTCCATCAAATCGATCTCATAATCGAGTTCGAAAAGCAGGCTCCAGGCAGCAGCAAGGGCGCCCCTCTCATCTTCCGGGAATTCATACCAGGGGACCTCGTCCTCATATTCAAAGCAAATGACGTCCCGCGGGCCGATTCCCTCAGACAGGTCGGACGTAAGGCAGATGTACCAGTTCATGACATCAGCAAGCGGCAGTTTTTTCTCAATAATCGTACCG
>CACZTH010000128.1 GCA_902784035.1 uncultured Eubacteriales bacterium | reverse complement strand
CGGGCCACGTCGGATTTCGAGTATGAGATCCAGATGGCCCAGATGAACGCCCATCTTTTCCGGCCGGGGATCGAGTCGGTCTTTCTGATGACGAGCCCTGAGTATTCGTTCATCAGTTCGACGATGATTAAGGAAGTTGTTTCTCTGGGCGGCGACGCCACCGGCCTCGTGCCGGAACTGGTCATCAGGAGGATCCAGGACCGGCTGCACGGGCAGAACCGGTAAATCGAAGGAGGAAGAAATGACAGTACTCGAACTGCTGGAGGAACTGGAAGAGATCGTTAATACCGCTTCTGCCGTGCCTCTGACCGGAAAGATCATGGTAGAGAAGAACGAGATCCTGGAGCTGGTGAACGATATCCGCCAGAGTCTGCCGGATGACGTGAAGCAGGCGAAATGGCTGAAGGACGAGCAGGATCGGATCCTGGACGACGCGAAGTCGGAGTATAAGAAGCTCATCGTCGAGGCGAAGAAACAGGCTGACTTCATGGTGGACAGTAATGATATTACGTTGAAGGCGAAGAAACGGGCGGAAGCCATCAATAAAGCCGCGGATGTCTACGCCCGGGATGTGAAGATGCGGACCTTCGACTACCTGGATAAGATGATTTATGACGTGCAGGAGAAGATGCAGAATCTGAACAGCCAGTACATGGACGCCATGTACAACCAGATTTCGAATACTTTCTCCGGTGTGGAAGCAGAGCTGGATAAGAACCGGGAGGAACTGAAGAAGATGGCCGTCCATACGAAGGACGGGGAAGAGTGGATGTATGAACAGCCTTCGGAGAACGGAGGTCAGGATCCGGACGGTGGTGACCGCTAGATGAAAGCGGTCGGCGTCGTTGCGGAATTCGATCCATTCCACAGCGGACACCGGTATCTCCTGGAAGAAGCTCTGGACAGGACAGGGGCGGACTGCGCGGTGGCAGTCATGTCCGGCCCCTTCACGCAGCGGGGAATGCCGGCGGCGCGGGATAAGTGGGAACGGGCCCGGGACGCGGTGGAAGCTGGTTTCGACCTGGTCGTCGAGCTCCCGCCCGCCTGGGCCTGCGCCAGCGCCCAGATCTTCGCTGGCGGCGGGCTCCGTATCCTGCGCGGTATGGGCGGTGTCCGCTGGATCGCTTTCGGCAGTGAAACCGGGGATGGGCGGCGGCTCATGGCTACCGCCGATTTCATATCTGAAAACCGGGAACGGCTGACAGGAAGGATCCGGGCGCTGACCCGGGAGGGCAGGACCTATCCGCAGGCCAGGGCCCAGGCGGTTCGGGAACTGTCGCCTGATTTCGACGAAAGGCTTCTGGAAGGGCCGAATGACATTCTTGCCGTCGAGTATCTGGAGCGGCGGGGGGATCTGATTCCGGTGGCGGTGAAGCGAGCGGGGGCAGGTCATCATGAATCGGCCAGTCAGCTTCGGGCGGCTATGCGGGCTTCTTCCCCCTCTGCTTGGGCCGCCGCGGAAGACCGCTATTTCACCCTGATCCGGAGCCGGGTCCTCGCCATGGAAGAGAAAGACCTGGACAATCTGGCTTCCGCCGCGGCGGGCCTCGGCAGGAAACTTCGGAAGGAGGTTCTCAGGGCGGGCAGCCTGACAGACCTGGTCGGCTCGGTGAAATCCCGCGCCTTCACAGAGACCCGGGTAAGGAGGCTTCTGGCTGACGCTGTTCTGGGGCTCACCCGGGAAGAAACCGCCGCGCCTCCCTGCGTTCATATCCTGGCTCTGAGCCGGAAGGGCGGCGCCTTCCTGAAAGAGAATCAGCGGCTGGGCCGAGGAGAACTTCCGGTGATCTCCAACTGGTCGAAGGAGCGGAGGGACCATCCGGACCTGGTCCGGGCGATGGACCGGACCGTCTTCGCCCAGGCGCTGTGGGGGATCATCTGGGGCAGGGACCTCTATCAGGGGTCTGATCTCGTCCGAGCTCCCTATCTGCGGAAATAATGCCGGCTTCAGGTAAAAAATCATTGACATTCCAGAAACGTCCATGTAAACTAATACCTGTTGACGAAAAATCTCATTCATATATATATGAATTGTGGAAGGAGGTACAGACAATGGCAGTTCCTAAGAGAAGAACATCTAAAGCTGTAAGAAATCAGAGAAGAGCTTCGAATATGAAGAAGTTCGCTCCTGGTCTCGCGGTTTGCCCGCAGTGTCATCAGCCGAAGCTTCCCCACAGAGTTTGCCCGAATTGTGGCTACTATGACGGGAAGAACGTCATGGCGGAATCCACAGAGGCGTAACCTTCGAAGGACGACAGAGCAGGCCGGCGGCCTGCTTTTTTCATGTCCTGAAACTTCGGTTCCCTGGGAACGCTTGTTGCGGTCTTTCATCCAT
>CACZTH010000127.1 GCA_902784035.1 uncultured Eubacteriales bacterium | reverse complement strand
TTCCTCATGTCGGGTCTCCCCTTTCTTACTTCTCGATGTCCTCACCGGCCAGGGTCTCGAAGACCCGGCCGATCTCCTCTGACCTGGCCAGGCCGTCGGAAAAAGCCGTTGCCCCGCCGCAGGCCGTCCCCAGTCGGAGCGCGTAGCCGAAGGTTCCTCTGTCCAGGTAACCGGCGATGAAGCCCGCCACCATGGCGTCGCCGGCGCCCACGGAATACCGTTCTTTCCCTTCCGCCACGCCAATCCGATGCCTTTTCCCATTCTCCTCCAGGAAAAGAGCGCCGCCCTCGGCCATGGAGATCAGCACGTTCCTGGCCCCCTTCCGCTGGAGGGCCTCGGCGCAGCGGAAGATCTCCTCATCACCGTTCAGCGGCGTCACGAACAGGGCGCTCAGCTCCTTCAGGTTTGGCTTGATGAGGAATGGACGGTAGGCCAGGGCTGTCTCCAGGGCCGCCCCCTCGGCGTCCACCACGGTCATGACGTTCCGGTCCGAGACACGGGACAGGATCCGGGCGTAGAAATCGTCTCCCATATTCGGCAATAAACTTCCGGACAGGACCAGAACGTCCCCGTCCTCGACGGCATCCAGCTTCCTGAAAAGTTCCTCCGCCGCCTCTTCTGTCGCGGCGGGTCCGGCTCCGTTGATCTGGGTGATCCTCCCATAAACGCCCCGGATCTTCACGTTCACCCGGGACTCGCCCGCGGGGAGATGGATGAAGTCCGCCTGGATCCCCTTCGACCGGACATCGTTTTCGATCATCCGCCCCATGCTTCCCGCCACGAAGCCCAGGGCCCGGCTGGAGTGGCCAAGCTCTGACAGGACGAAGGACACGTTCAGACCCTTCCCGCCGCAGTATATCGTTTCATCCTTCGACCGGTTCACCTCACCGGGCCGGAGCTTGGTGTCCAGCGCAAGCACCGTGTCCATGGCCGGGTTCACAGTCACCGTATAGATCATTCGTCACCCCCCTTTCCCGTCCATTCGATATGATAGAGGTCCTTCCGCCGGTGGCGGAGAAGGGGAATCTGGTCACGCACCCGGTCCGCTTCCGACAGGTCAAGCGTAGAGAGGAGCACGCCCGGCTTCTCATCCAGTTCCCCGGTCACCCTCCCCCAGGGATCGGCCGCCAGGGTGTGGCCCCAGGCCTGGTAGGACGCCGCCGGATCCCGGGCATCCGAGGTGCCCAGGCAGTAGACCTGACTGTACATGGCCTGGGACCGGAACAGGAGCTCCCAGTGGAGGGGGCCGGTGGTCAGGTTAAAGGCGGCCGGCACCAGGATCAGCCTGGCCCCCCGGTCCGCCATGAGCCGGACCATCTCCGGGAAGCGGATATCGTAGCAGATACAGAGGCCCACGGGACCGAATTCTGTCTCGAAAACCGTCACCTGGTCCCCCGCGGTCAGGGTCTCTGATTCATGGAAGTGCTGACCGCCCTCCACATCGATGTCGAAGAGGTGGGTTTTCCGATGCCGGGCGGCCTGCCGGCCCGTCCGGTCGAAGACATAGGCAGTATTATAAATATGGCCGGCCTCATCAATTTCCGGCACAGAACCAGCCTGGAGCCAGCAGCCCCTGTCCCGCGCGATCTGACTTAAACGCCGCCAGGCCGGCCCGCCTTCCGGTTCCGCGTAGGCGGGAAAATGGATCGATTCGTAAGGACAGCAGAACATTTCCGGAAGGCAGATCAGATCCGTGTCCCGGGGCACTTCTTCCTCGATGAGCTTCTCCGCCAGATCCAGCGCGTCGGTCTTTTTTGTCAGAACTTTCATCTGTATCTGGGCAGTTTTCAATAATTGTTCCATACTTCCCTTTCCTCCTCTCTGGAAGGTCCTGACAGAAAAAAATTTGTGGATAAACCCGGTTGACAAGCTTTCATAATCCCGTATAACCGTTGATTCTAACGGTTTCCCGGCCTTCTGTTATCAACATCACGGATGCGACGAAATTGTATACGATTTTCAGATTCACCGTGGAAAACTGGAACAGGCCGGAGAAAATCGGGCCTTGAAGGTTGTTGAAAATCTTCACCCGGACTTAACGAAACCCCCATGCGGATGAACGTATTTCGGGCTGTACTTTGTTTATTTTCCTGTACACATCATGCCCCGTGAGGCCGCCCCGTGAAAGACACGATTCTATCGGTTTTCTGTTAATTCTGCATTTTCTGAAAGCGGACGCCTGCCCCTGATCAGCTTACCAGAAGGTTCCATAAGAAACGGAACAGCGCCGCCACCCCTGGCTGAAGAATCCAGTCCACTGCCCCGGACACCACCAGGACCAGCAGGAGCAGAGGTCCTGCCTGGTAGAACCGCCAGTACCAGTTCTGCCGCCGCAGGTCCAGAAGGGCGGCAA
The DNA here is from genome assembly GCA_902784035.1 of uncultured Eubacteriales bacterium. Taxonomy (GTDB): domain Bacteria; phylum Bacillota; class Clostridia; order Peptostreptococcales; family Anaerovoracaceae; genus Aminicella. Next base: position 4,147 of record CACZTH010000127.1, on the reverse strand, counting down.
GCGCCTGAAAGCCGTCCAGCGGCGAGATAGGCAGAAGGTTGAAGATGATGAGAACGATGTTGATGTACGCGGCGTTCAGGCAAATCTCAGCCAGGACGCCCGCCCCGGTCTCCGCCCCCTGCCGCAGGAGCAGACGAACCGGCAGGGCCAGGAGAATCACCGCCAGAACCAGGTTCATCAGGACTCCCGCCACAGAGACCAGGAAAGAATCCCGCCGCGGCTTCTTATAGTAGCGGTCATCAATCTCCACCGGCCTGCCCCAGCCGAAGCGAAAGAGGAGCAGGGCCGCGAAGCCGAAGGGATCGATGTGATGAAAGGGGTTCAGGGACAGCCGGCCCTGCCGGCGGGGAGTCGGGTCTCCCAGCCGGTCAGACGCCAGGGCGTGGCCGAACTCATGGACGGTAAGGCCGAGAATGATCCCCGGCAGGGTCTTCAGGAGACCGGCCAGGGCGCTGGCGATCCCCTCCCCGCCCCCCTGAAGGAGCCGGGTCCCGTAGATCAGGGCCAGAATGATCAGGCCCAGGATGAGATATTTTCTTCTGTCGGCAGACATAGCGCGCCCGGGGCCGGTTACCGTCTGTAGCGGAAGCTGGGAACGATCTTTTTCAGGGTCGGCATGATCCCGATGCCCCCCGGAGTCTGCCCAGGCAGCTGCCAGAAATCATGGGCGCAGAAATTGTTGCCCTCGATGATGACCGGGCCTGTGGGAGTGATGGCCACGTCCCATCCCACATAGCGGACCTGGGGAAGGACCATGGCCGCCTTCAGGATCATTTCCTTCGCCTCCTTGAAGAAGGGGACCTTGAAACCGATCAGCGGATAGTCCGTATAGGGATGACGGGTGTAGAGCTTGTCCTCCGTGGTCTCGCCGGGATGGGCCGGATAGAGAAAGACACCGGTCTCCAGGTCCACCGGACCGTGAACGCCATAATTGTCCACAATCCGGCCGCCGTTTCCGAACTTCTGGACGGCATAGAGCAGATGGGGCTCCCCGTCATCGCCGATGATGGTGATCATCCGCAGGCAGTTGGCGGAATAGGGATAGACCTTCGCCAGGTCGGGATGGTTCTCCACCACGTCCTCCAGGGTCCCGAAGCCCTTCTCCGTCACATACTTATAGAAATCCTCATCGCTGGCGAAATCCTTCGTCTGGAGGAGCTCCGCGCCCTTGCCGCAGGCCAGGTCGCTCATCTTGGCGAAGATCTTCTCCCGCCGGTGGAAGTAGTCCAGGACCTCCTCCTTCGGGGAGGTCTTCATATTAATGGACTCCCGGCCGATGTAATCCTTAAACACCTCGTTGAACTCCTCCTTATTATCGAAGAGGTGGGTGTAGGAAAAGTCATTATACTGGGCGATCAGGTCATTCGAACGGAACCGGGTCAGGTAGGTGTCCCGCTGCTCGTCCGTCAGGTTGTAGAACTGGAAAATGATATAGTCATAATAGCCAGCCCCGAAATGTCTCATGCAGTGCAGGATGTCCTTCCGGATGTACATTTTCGACAGTCCGGACCGCTCGTGGGCGATGTCCACTACCGAGTTGAATTTCCCGAAACTGGCGTTTTTCAGCACCGTCATCTTCGCTTTAAATCTGCTCATTGATTTCCTCGACTCCTCTCAGATCTCCCCCGGGAGACCCCTGTGTCCCGGCGGCTGCCGCCGGTTTTCCCCTTTTGATATTCTACGCTTCCTCGGAAAGGCCAAGGAACCGGCCTTCCAGGCTGAAGGTCTTCCCCTTCGTGATGATCACATCGGCGAAGCGCCCGGTCAGAAGGTCCGCGATCTCCTGAGGGGACCTTCCCCTCAGCGGACTCTCCTCCGGCAGATCTTCCTCCCTCACAGAGAAGTTGACCAGCTTGAAACCGTCGGTCCGGCCGGCCATGGCTTTCCGGTCCCGCTTGCTGGGGCCGTCCACCAGGATCCGGTAGATTTTCCCCTCACAGGCCGCGTCCTTCTCCGCGCTGATCCGGTTCACCAGCTCCACCAGCCGGTCGAACCGCTCATGCTTCACCTCATCCGGCACCTGGTCGGGATATTCCGCCGCCGGCGTCCCCTGCCGGATCGAATACAGGAAGGTGAAGGCGGAATCGTATCCCACCTTCTCTACCAGATCCAGGGTAGCCTGGAGGTCCTCCTCTGTCTCCCCCGGGAAGCCGACGATGATGTCGGTGGACATGGTGATGTCCGGCACAGCCGCCCGGAGGTCCCGGACCAGCCGCAGGTACTTCCCGCTGTCATAGTGGCGGTTCATCCGCTTCAGGATCCGGTCGCTCCCCGCCTGAACCGGCAGGTGGATGTTCCGGCAGAGCTCCGGAACATCCACGAAGGTCTGGATCAGGGCCGGGCTCAGGTCCTTCGGATGGGAGGTCATGAAGCGGATCCTCTCGATTCCCGGGATCTTCGCCGTCAACCGGATCAGCTGGGCGAAGGTGCAGACGCCGGGATCCAGCCCGCCGCCCGGGACCCCCTCGCCGGTCGCGGGATCCAGGAAACGGCCCCGGTAGGAGTTCACGTTCTGGCCCAGCAGCGTCACCTCCCGGACACCGTCCTCCGCCAGCTGCCGGATCTCCTTCAGGATCTCCTCCGGGTGCCGGCTCTCCTCCCGTCCCCGGGTATAGGGCACGATGCAGTAGGTGCAGAAATTATTGCAGCCGAACGTGATGTTCACCAGGGCCTTATGCCGGAACATCCGCTCCGCCGGCAGGCCCTCCGCGATGCCCGACCGCTCCTGCCAGATCTCGATCTCCTTATCATGACCGGTCAGGACCTGATCCAGGAGATCGGGCAGCCGGTGAAGGTTGTTGGTCCCGAACACCAGGTCCACCCAGGGATACTTTTCCTGGATCCGGTCCACAACCCGCTGCTGCTGCATCATACAGCCGCAGACACAAACCGTGAAATCCGGGTCCTGGGTCTTCCGGCGCTTGAGCTGCCCCAGGGTGCCGAAAAACCTTTTGTCCGCGTTGTCCCGGACACTGCAGGTATTGATGATCTCGATCTGCGCGCTCTTCCGATCCGGCGCCCGCCGGAGGCCGCGCGCCTCCAGCATGCCCGCCATGATCTCCGAGTCGTGCTCATTCATCTGGCAGCCGAAGGTAGTGATGTGGAATGTTTTTTCCATAGAATCCTTTCCGTATGATGAGAGACAGGTCAGACAGGCATCCGCCCTGCCGGTCCAGCGGGGTGGGAGAACAAAATTCTTCCCGGCGAACGGCCGGCGAGCGGTCATCCCTCCCGCTTCTTCGGCCGCCCCATGAGCTGCGCCACCGCGTCCTGAGGTGTCAGACCCCCGTGGAGGCAGCGGTAAATGGACTCCGTGATCGGCATCTCCACGTGGGCCGTCCTGGCCAGTTTCACGGCTGCCTCCACTGTATAGAAGCCCTCCACCACCATCCCGATCCGCTCGACCGCCTTCTCCGGCGGGACCCCTTCCCCGATCAGGATGCCGCAGCGGCGGTTCCGGGAATGCATGCTGGTGCAGGTAACGATCAGGTCTCCCATGCCGGTGAGGCCGAAGAACGTCTCCCGCCGGGCGCCCAGGGCCATTCCCAGACGGGCCATCTCTGTCATGCCCCGGGTCATCAGAGCGGCCTTCGCGTTGTCCCCATAGCCAATCCCGTCAGAGATCCCGGCCCCCAGGGCAATGATGTTCTTCAGGGCCCCGCCCAGCTCCACACCGCAGACATCGGCGCTGGTGTAGACCCGGAGCCAGTCCGCCATAAATAGGGCCTGAACCTGATCCGCGGCCGTCGGATCCTCAGAAGCCGCCACCAGGGTCGTCGGCAGGAACCGGCCGACCTCCTCCGCGTGGGAAGGCCCGGATAAGGTCACATAGCGAAGGTCCCGCCTGAGGATATGGGCGATCTCTGAAAGCCGAAGCTGGGTCCCGATCTCGATCCCCTTCGCCACATTCACCACCAGGGTGTCCGAGGTCAGGAAGGGGGCCGCCTGTTCCAGGGTAGACCGGAAATGCTGGGCGGGCACGGCGAAGACGACCAGGTCGGCTCCCTCCACCGCCTCATCATAGGAAGCCGTCAGGTGGAGTCCCTCCGGCAGCCGGACGCCCGGCAGGTATTTTTTGTTCTCCCGATCCGCCTCCATGGCCTGGATGTGGCTCGGGCTGTGGGTGGTCAGGAAAACAGGATGGCCG
>CACZTH010000126.1 GCA_902784035.1 uncultured Eubacteriales bacterium | reverse complement strand
GGCTGCCCGGGGCTGTCGGGCTTTCCTGGTGTCGGAGCGGGAGAAGGCGCCTTCTGATGGCGCGGTCCTCCTGGTGGACGACACCCTGGCCGCCATGCAGCGGCTGGCCGCCTGGTACCTGGACAGGCTGAACCTTCTCCGGGCGGCGGTCACCGGCAGCGTGGGGAAGACCTCTACCCGGGATATGCTCTACCATATCCTGTCGGAGCGGTTCTCCACCGGCCGTCCTCAGAAGAACTTCAACAATCCCGTGGGCGTTCCCCTGACCATCTTCACCTTCGACAGCAGGCTTCAGGCCGCTGTCTTCGAGGAAGGGATGGACCACGCGGGGATGATCCATACCGTCACTGCCATCACCAGGCCCCAGGCGGCGGTGATCACTAATATCGGAGTCTCTCACCTGGAGAACCTGGGCAGCCGGGAGAACATCCGGAAGGCGAAGATGGAGATCACTGACTTCATGGGCCCCGATGATCTGCTGGTGATTAATGAAGATAATGATCTCCTGTCCCGGGAGGCCGCTGCCGGAAACTACCGGCTTCTGACCTGCGGAACGTCGGAGACCGCGGATTACCGGGTTTCTGAGGTACGAGAGGATGAAGAAGGCGTCTCCTTCGTCCTGACCCATGGGACGGAGCGCCGGGCCATGAGGGTTCCCCTGCCCGGTGCCCACAACGCCCTGAACGCGGCCCTGGCCGTGGCGGCGGCGTCCCGGTTCGGGGTCACCATGGAAGAGGCGGCCATGGGCCTGTCGAAGGCGTCTATTACCGGGAAACGACTGAAGATCCGGAAGCGGCCGGGGCTGACGGTGGTGGATGACAGCTATAACGCGGCGCCGGACTCCGTGAAGGCGGGGATCCAGACCCTGATGAACCTGCCGGGTGAGAGAAAGGTCTGCTTCCTGGCGGATATGAATGAGATCGGGCCGGACAGCCCGGCTCTGCACCGGGAGGTGGGCGCCTACGCGGCGGCCCAGGGCGTGGCCCTGGTGGCGGCCGTCGGGGAAAAGTCAAGGGAGATCGCGGCGGGCGCCCGGCAGGGCGGGGCGGCGGCTTCCTGGTATCCTGACCGGGACGCTCTTCTGAAGGAGATGGGGGACCTCCTCCGGCCGGGGGACGTGGTCCTGGTGAAAGGCTCCAACGCCATGGGCATGGGACTGGTCGCGGACCAGCTGATGGACGGAACGGAAGAATAGCCGCGCCTCCGCCTGAGGAGCGCGGGGAAACCGGTTTCCGGCGCGGCCGGGACGCTCCTGCCGGTCTCCCGTCCCTGGGCGCGGGAAGGAAAACCGGTCTTGACAGGGGCGGCTGTGGACGGGGATAATAACAGGTGCGTGATATTTCAAGTCGGTTACAGTCGTTAAAGGAGTAGGCATGATGGATAACGGTGCGGGAATGTTTCTGACGCTGGCCCTGGGCTTCGCGGCCGCGGTGGTTTTCACCCGGATCGAGATCCCGATCCTGAAGAAGAAACAGTTCGGTCAGTTCATCCGGGAGGAGGGACCCCGGTCCCACATGGCCAAGCAGGGGACTCCGACCATGGGCGGGGTGGCCATCTATGGCGCGGTCATCGTCGCGGCGCTGGCAGGCGCCCTGATCATGGGGCAGAAGGCGGGCGACATGGGCGTCATCATCCTGTCCGGCGCCCTGTTCGGTCTCATCGGCTTCCTGGACGACTATATCAAGGTCGCGGAGAAGCATAACCTGGGCCTCAGGGCCTGGCAGAAGCTGGTCCTTCAGATTCTGTTCTCCGTTCTTCTGGCCTTCTATGTGATGCGGTTCACGGACCTGGGCACCGATGTCTGGATCCCCTTCCTGAACAGGGACGTGGATTTCGGGGCTTTTTATGTGCCCTTCATCGTTTTCGTCATGGTGGCCATGACGAACAGCGTGAACCTGAACGACGGTCTGGACGGCCTTTGTTCCGGCTGCACGGCCATCATCTCTCTGTTCTTCGTCGCGGCGGCCCTCCACTTCGGTTCGAGGGTGAGCGCCGTTTATCTGCTGGCGCTGGCCGGCGCCTGCCTGGGCTTTCTGGTCTGGAACCATCACCCGGCCAGGATTTTCATGGGGGATACCGGTTCCATGGCCCTGGGGGCGGGTCTGACCGCCGCGGTGGTCATGACGAAGGCGGAGCTCCTGATCCCCATCGCTGGCTTCGTCTACGTGATGGAGTCGGGGTCGGTGATCATCCAGGTCGTGTCCTTCCAGACCCGGGGGAAACGGGTTTTCCGTATGTCCCCGATCCACCACCATTTCGAGATGGGCGGCATGAAAGAGACCAATGTAGTGTTCATGTTCTGGGGGATCGCGGCGGTCTGCTGCGCCGCGGCCTTCGGCATCATGATGATCGGTTAGAAGAGGGAGTGTTATCGTGAAAACGAATTTAGACAATATCCGTGGCCAAAACATCCTGGTCGTCGGCTTCGGCCGGTCGGGCAGGGCTGTGACCAGCGCCCTGCTGAAGCTGGGCGCCCGGGTGAGCGTCCAGGACTCGAAGGAAGAGAAAGACGTAGAGGCCAGCGTGGTGACCGTGCTCCGGAACCAGGGCGCCCGCTTCTATTTTAATGAAGTGCCGGAGGATCTGACCCAGTACAGGATGCTGGTTCTGAGCCCCGGCGTGGACCCGGAGCTTCCCTTTGTCAGGGAAGCCCAGGCGGCCGGCGCCGAGGTCGTGGGCGAACTGGAGATCGCTTACCGGATCTCGAAGGGGAACTTCATCGCCATCACCGGCACGAACGGGAAGACGACGACCACCACCCTGACCGGCGAGATCTTCCGGGCGGCGGGAAGGCCGACCGCTGTCGTCGGGAACATCGGCGTCGCGGTGATCTCCCAGTCCGCGAAGGCGGAGGAAGGGGACTGGCTGGTGACGGAATGCAGCAGCTTCCAGCTGGAGACCACGAAATACTTCAGGCCGAAGGTCTCTGCCCTGCTGAACATCACCCCGGACCACCTGAACCGCCACCATACCATGGAGAACTACGCCCGGGCCAAGGCCAGGATCTTCGCCAATCAGCGGGCGGACGGCTATTTCGTCGCCAATTATGAGGATGACTGGTGTCAGAAGCTGGCAGGGGACTGCCTGGCGAAGGTGGTCTGGTTCAGCTCGGCCAGAGAATTGAAAGCCGGCGCCTTCGTCGAGGACGGCTGGCTGGTCTTCCGGCGGGAGGATGGGGAAACGGTCCGCTTCTGCCGGAAGGAGGAGCTTCGGATCATCGGCGATCATAACGTTCAGAACGCCCTGGCGGCGGCGGCCGTATCCTACTGCTCGGGCATAGACCCGGAGGTGATCGGGCAGGCGCTCCGGTCCTTCGCCGGGGTCGAGCACCGGATCGAATACTGCGGGGAGATCGACGGGGTCCGCTATTTCAATGATTCGAAGGGGACGAACACGGACGCGGCGGAGACGGCCCTCCGGGCCATCGGCCACGACATCCTCCTTATCGCGGGCGGCGACGGGAAGGGGCAGGATTTCACCGAGTTCGCGACCCATTTCCCGGGGACCGTGAAGGAGCTGATCCTTCTGGGCCGGGACGGGCATCTGATCCGGGAGGCCGCGGAGAAGGCGGGTTTCACCGCCATTCACGACTGCAAGAACATGGAAAACTGCGTCCGGACGGCCTTCGAGCTGGCCCGGCCGGGAGATACGGTGCTCCTGTCTCCTGCCTGCGCCAGCTGGGACATGTATTCGGACTATGAGCAGAGGGGCCGGCATTTCAAGGACTGCGTGAAAAGGCTGGCTCATAAGTAGAAAGAAGCGGAGGACGGATGGCCCGGTTATCTCTGAAAAAGAAAAACGCGAAGCCCTGTGACTTCCTCATGCTGGTCCTGACGGTGATCCTGGTGATCTTCGGGATCGGGATGGTCTTCAGCGCCAGCTATTATAAGGCTTTGAATTCCCCCAGCGGATCCCCGTTCACCTACCTGGAGAAGCAGGGCGTTTTCGCCCTGATCGGCGCGGTCATCATGTATGTCTGCTCCTACCTGGATTACCATCTCTGGCAGCGGTACAGCCTGGTGATTCTCGCCATCGCCGTAGCGCTCCTGGTGCTGGTCCTGCTTATCGGGACCAACGTGAACGGCGCCAAGCGCTGGATCTATATCGGGCCCATCAGCATCATGCCGGGAGAGATCGCGAAATTCGCCATGATCTGCTTCATGTCCGCTTATTTCTCAGGGAGTCCCGACAGGGCCAAGCTGAAGGGCCTGATCATCCCGGTGATCTTGACCCTGGGTGTGGCCGGCCTGATCATCCTCCAGCCGAACCTTTCCACGGCCATCACAGTCTGCGGCATCGTTTTCGGCATGGCCTTCATCGCGGGCCTGCACTGGGGATACATCGTCGGTCTCCTCGGCGCGGGCGCGGCGGCCTTCGTGGTCCTGGCCAACAGCGGAACCTACTGGGCGGCGCGGATCACCAGTTTTCAGAACCCCTTTAAGGATTCCAGCGGCGACGGCTGGCAGGCGGTTCAGTCGCTCCTGGCCCTGGGCACGGGCGGCCTGTCCGGCCTGGGGATCGGGAAGAGCATCCAGAAGAATCTCTACCTCCCAGAGCCTCAGAACGATTTCATCCTGGCCATCATCGGGGAAGAGCTGGGGCTGATCGGGATCCTGGTTCTGCTTCTGGTCTTCGCCCTCCTGATCTGGCGCTGCCTCCGCACCGCCATCAAGGCGCCGGACCGGTTCGGGATGCTGATGGCGTCTGGCGTCGGCGTGATGATCGGTCTCCAGGTGATCCTGAATGTGGCGGTGGTCACCTCTTCCATGCCGCCCACCGGCGTGGCGCTGCCCTTCATCAGTTATGGCGGCAACTCCCTGTGGATCTTCATGGGCTCCGTCGGTATCCTTCTGAACATCAGCAGGCAGATCGATGAGGCCCCGAAGGAGGACCCCGCGAAACGGCGGCTCAGGATGCGCCGGGAGGCCAGGCAGGCTGCCCGGGCCAGGAGGACGGAGTATCTATGAGAGTGATCATGACAGGCGGCGGCAGCGGCGGGCACATCTACCCGGCGCTGGCCATCGCGGATAAGATTAAAGAAAAAGAACCGGACGCGGAGATCCTTTATATCGGGAACCACCTGGGGCTGGAGCAGGACATCGTCCCCAGGGCCGGCTACCCTTTCCGGATGGTGGAGGCCCGCTGGTTCGAGAAGAATCCTGTCGAGATCCTGAAGACGGTGGCGGTGACCCTCCACGGGTCCAACCAGGCCCTTCGGATCATGAAGAAATTCAGACCTGATGTCGTCATCGGCACAGGCGGCTTCGTCTGTGTGCCTGTCATGCACGCCGGCCACCGCTACCGGGCGAAATGCTTCCTTCATGAGCAGAACGCCTTCCCGGGCGTAGCCAACCGATTTCTGGAACATTACGCGGACCGGGTTTTCCTGGGCTTCGCGGCGGCTTCCTCCTATTTCAAGCAGCCCGAGAAGCATGTGGTGGTGGGAAACCCTGTCCGGTCCCGGTTTTTCAGCGTGGACCGGGAGGAAGCCCGAAGGAAGCTGGGGCTGTCCCCGGGCCAGTTCATGGTCTTCACCTTCGCCGGCAGCCAGGGCGCGAACCAGATGACCCGGGTGATCTATCAGCTCATGAAGTCCCTGAACGGGAAGCCGGGCGTTTCCTTGATTTTCGCGACGGGCACCATGCATTATCCTGAGGTGATGGACAAAATCGCCTCTGAAGGCGTCCGGATCCAGGACAACATCACGATCCGGGACTATATCAACGACATGGAAAACTACCTGGCGGCGGCGGATCTGGTCATCAGCAGGGCCGGCGCCCTCTCGGTGGCGGAGACCTGCGTGACCGGGGCGCCCTCCATCCTGGTGCCTTCCCCGAATGTGCCGGGCAATCACCAATACTTCAACGCCAAGGCCGTGGCGGACCAGGGCGGGGCGATCCTGATCGAGGAGAAGGATTTCACCCCTGAAAGGGCGGAGACAGAGATCCAGACTCTGATGGCGGATCCGGACCGGCTCCTGGCCATGCGGAAGGCGGCCCGCGCCTGCGCGCCGGAGGAAGCCACAGACAGGATCTACCAGGAGATCCGGGCCTGCCTGGACGGCGGGAAATGATCCGCCGGGCATCAGGGAGGAATTGGGATGAGTGAGAAGAGAGATACGATGATCCTGGAGGGGAAGGACCAGCGGGACCCTGCCTGGCGGGGAAGAAGGGACAGGCCCATGGACCTGGAGGCGGCGAAGACGGAGCAGGTTTTCCCCTCTGAGGGAGAGGATGGCCCCCGGGCGCCGGAAGGAGCTGACCAGGACGAAGCGGACGGTCTCCGAATCATTCTGGAGCGGCCGGAGGAGGAAGAGAGTAGGCCGGAAGGAGACGAACCTACGCCGGAGGGAGACGAACCCGCGCCGGAGGAGGACGAGCCTGCATCAGAGGAGGGCGGTTCCGCGCCGGAGGAGGACCCCGGCGAACCTGGCCCGGAGGCCGATGACTGGACGAGTCGGGAGGGCTTTAAGGACATCCCCCGGAAGCGGAAGGTGCATCGGAAGAAACACCCGCTGGTTCGGCTGCTGATCGTCGCCGGTGTTGTGATCGGGTGCGCGGCCTTTCTTTTGTCCCCGGTCTTCAACGTCCGGGATATCCAGGTGGAGGGGAACCGGTATTATTCCGACAGTGAGGTCATCAACATGGCTAATGTCCGGACCGGTGTCAACCTTTTCCGGGGCGTGGACGGGGCGGATGTGAAGCGGCGGCTCCTGACCAACCCCTATTTCACCGGCGTGAAGGTGAGGCGGCGGCCGTTCGGGACCCTGATCCTCCAGGTGACGGAGCGGCAGCAGCGGGCGGCCCTCCGGTACGGGGAGGACTACATCGTCATCGATGACGATGGGATCGTTCTCCGCCGGACTTCAGTGAATCCCAAGCTGACTCTGCTGAATGGCCTGACCTTAAGCCGGATTCAGACGGGGAAGAAGGTGGAGGCGGAGGAATCTGAGATGCTGTCCATGACCCTGTCCATGCTCTCCGCCATGAAGAAGGGCGACTTCTACTTCACGGAGATTGAAATCAGCAGGACACAGATGACCGCCAGCATCACGGATACGCTGAAGGTCAGAGGCAACCCGGACCGGGTGAAGGCGGCCATTAAGAAGGGCGACCTTCAGAAGGTGGTCAACCGGTTATTTAAGAGCGGCGTGAAAAGAGGGACGATTACTGTCAGCGAAAGCAGCTATATGTCCTTTTCTCCTGCAATTTAGGGCCTTATTCGTCTGAGAATGTATGAATTTAGGGGTGCAAAGCCTTAATAGATATGGTAAAATAAAGCATATTTATGGAACGCAAGGAGGCATTGCGATGTTGCAATTTGAAACCGAGCAGGAAGGTTCTGCGATCTTGAAAGTCATCGGCGTCGGCGGAGGCGGATGCAACGCGGTCAATCGAATGATCGAGGCTGGTCTCGGCGGCGTGGACTTTATCGCGGTCAATACCGATAAGCAGGCATTGAAAAAGTGCAATGCCGAAACGAAGGTCCAGATCGGGCAGAAGCTCACCAGGGGACTGGGCGCCGGCGGGAACCCGCAGGTAGGCCAGCATTCCGCTGAAGAGACCCTGGATGATATCGTTGACCTGATCCAGGGGAGCGATATGGTGTTCATCACCGCCGGCATGGGCGGCGGGACAGGCACCGGCGCGGCCCCGATCATCGCGAAGGCGGCGAAGGACATGGGCATCCTGACCGTCGGCGTGGTGACCAAGCCCTTCTCCTTCGAGGGGAAGAAGAGGATGGCGCAGGCCGATCAGGGTCTGAGCTTCCTGAAGAAATATGTAGATTCCCTGGTGGTCGTTCCGAACGATAAGCTCATCGAGAACAGCGAGAAGAATACCACCATGATGGATGCCTTCCGGATGGCGGACGATGTGCTCCGGCAGGGCGTTCAGGGCATTTCCAAGCTGATCTCCACCACGGCTATGATTAATGTGGACTTCGCCGATGTCCGGTCGGTCATGACCGACAGAGGCGTGGCGCACATGGGCGTCGGCCACGGTTCCGGCGAGGACAGGGCCAAGCAGGCTGTCACCAGCGCCATCGAGAGCCCGCTGCTGGAGACGAAGATCGACGGCGCGAAGGCCATTCTGCTCTATGTGGCCGGCGGCTACGACCTGGGCATGCTGGAGGCCAACCAGATCGCCAGCGCGGTGGAGGAGAAGGCGTCCGACGATGCCATCCTGATCTTCGGCGCTTCTGTCGACGAGAGCATGCAGGATGAGATTGAGCTGACCGTCATCGCCACCGGTTTCGGTGAGGATGATAAGGCCAGAGATTTCACCGCTCCGCAGTCCCCTTACAAGCAGGTTACCACGAAGGACGGACTCCACGCCACAGAGATGACCCTGGAGGATATCCTGAAGGAGACCCGTAACGAGGACGAGAAGGATTCGAAATTCGACGTTCCCAGTTTTCTGAACAATCATTAAGCGTCGATGACAATCGACGATCCTAAGCCGGTGGTCACTGCCGGCTTTGCTTTTATGAGGAAAAAGATCACTTCGAAGGAGAACGCCCTGTTTCGTGAGACCCTCCGGCTGACCAGGCGGAAATACCGGGACAGGACCGGCCGCTACCTGATCGAGGGGGAGCATCTGATCCGGGAGGCCATAGACCGGGGCCAGGAAATGGAGACCATCTTCCTGGCGGAGGGCGCCAGGTGGGAGACGGATCCCCAGGCGCCGCTGGCCGGCCATCGGGTCAGTATCCTGGATCCCGGGCTCTTCGGCCAGCTCTCAGACACAGAGACCAGCCAGGGAGTCCTAGCGGTGGTCCGGAAGCCGGATGTCAGCGTCAGCCGGCTCCTGCGGATGGACAGGCCGGAGGGGAATCTGGTGGTCTTGGATCGGCTCCAGGACCCGGGCAACATAGGGACCATCATCAGGACCGCGGCGGCCGCGGGCTTCGAGGCGGTCCTGGCCCTGCCGGGGACGGCGGACCTTTTCTCGCCGAAGGTGGTCCGGGCCGCTTCCGGGACGCTTTTTCGGATCCCGGTGATCCTGCCAGAGGACCGGGCGCAGTTCCTGGCGCTGGTCAGACGGCTGGGGAAGAGACTGGCGGTCACTTCGGTGGTCCGGGACCGGGTCTATTATGAAGAGGACCTTTCCCAGGGCGTTGCCCTGGTCATAGGAAATGAGGGGAGCGGCTGCGGTCAGGATCTCCTCGAAAACGCGGATATGAGGGTATCGATACCGATGGCGGCAGGCGTCGAGTCCCTGAACGCGTCGGTGGCGGCCGGCATCCTCATGTATGAGGCCGTTCGGAAGAAAGTTTTGAAATAGGTAGGATAGGGAGAAATGCAGGATATTAAATCGATCATGGAGGAGGCCCGTGAGCAGCTGAAGAAGGTCTCCACTTCCGAGGAAGCGGAAGAACTCAGGGTGAAGATGCTTGGCCGGAAGGGCAAGTTTACAGAGATGCTCCGGAGCATGAAGGACATGTCCGCGGAAGAGAAGAAACAGTTCGGCCGGGAGACCAACCAGGCGAAGGCAGAGTTTCAGCAGATGCTGGCGGAGCGGAAGGAAGCCATCGTGAAGAAGGCGAAGGACACCCGTCTGGCGGCGGAGACCATCGACGTCACCGAGCCTGGCCGGCCTGTCCACTATGGGGTCAAGCACCCCATCACACAGACCATCGAGGAAGTGGTCGGGATCTTCGAGGACATGGGCTATTCCGTTTATGAGAGCCCTGACATCGACACGACCTTTAATACGTTCGACGGCCTGAACGCCCCGGAAACCCACCCGGCCAGGGATGTGACGGACACCTTCTATCTGAGTGAGAAGGTCTGCCTCCGTCCCCACACCTCTTCCGGCGAGGTCAGGGCGGAGAAGGAACTGAGCCTGCCCTATCAGATTGTTCTGCCCGGCCGCTGCTACCGGAGAGACACCCCGGACGCCACCCACTCCCCGACCTTCAATCAGATCGAGATGATGGTCATCGGCGAGGGAATCACCATGGCGGACCTGAAGGGGTCTCTGGACTATATGGCGAAGAAGCTCTTCGGGCCGGAAACCCGGACCAAGTTCCGTCCCCATCATTTTCCCTTCACCGAGCCCAGCGCTGAGATGGACGTGTCCTGCTTCAAGTGCGGCGGCAAGGGCTGCAGTGTCTGTAAGGGCAGCGGCTGGATCGAGATCCTGGGCTGCGGGATGACTCACCCCCATGTCCACCAGGTGGCGGGCATCGACACGGAGAAGTATACCGGCTTCGCCGTCGGCATGGGCGTGGAGCGGATCGCCATGCTGAAGTACGGCATCGACGACATTCGTCTGCTGTACGAAAATGACATGAGATTCATCGAGCAGTTCAAGTAGGAGGTCCGGATAGATGTTACTGTCAGTGAATTGGCTGAAAGATTATGTGAAGATCGATGTGCCCGCCCATGAGTTCGGCGACCGGATGATCATGACCGGGTCCAACATCGAGACCATCACCGAGATCGGCACCGGCATTTCCGGTGTGGTCATCGGGAAGATCGAGAAGATCGTCAAGCATCCTAACGCGGACCACCTGGTGGTCTGCAGCGTGAATGTCGGAAAGAGTGAGCCCATCCAGGTGGTGACAAGCGCGGAGAACGTCTATGAAGGCGCCTTTGTTCCCGCCGCCCTCGATGGAAGCCACGTCCCGGCCCTTCACGGCGCCCCCCATAAGGAGGAGGGTTACGAGATTCACAGCGGCAGTATGCGGGGCGTGGACAGCGACGGCATGCTCTGCGGGCCCCAGGAGCTGGGCCTGGACGATAAGGTCGCGCCCTATATCTCGAAGGACGGCATCTGGCTTTTGCCCGGGGACTGGTCGGACCAGCTGGGCCAGGATGTGACGGAGGCGCTGGGTCTTCGGGACGCGGTGATCGATTTCGAGATCACCCCCAACCGGCCGGACTGCCTGTCCATGCTGGGCATGGCCAGGGAGGCGGCGGCCACCTTCGGAGAGAAGATGCAGCTGCCGGACACTTCTCTGAAGCCGTCTGGAGAAGCCTCCACCGACTACATTTCCGTGGAGGTCCGGTCGGACCTCTGCAAGCGGTATACCGCCCGGGTCATCCGCGACGTGAAGATCGAGCAGTCTCCCTGGTGGATCCAGAAGCGGCTGATCGCCGCCGGCATGCGTCCCATCAACAATATCGTGGACCTGACGAATTTCGTCATGCTGGAATATGGCCAGCCCATGCACGCCTTTGACATCGATACCCTGAAGGACCACCGGATCATCGTGGACACCGCGAAGGACGGGGACACCTTCACGACCCTGGATGGGAACGAGCGGACCCTGGACCATGACATGCTGATGATTAATGACGCCGAGGGCCCGGTGGGCCTGGCCGGCATCATGGACGGCATGGATTCCGAGATCACGGAAAACACCAATACGGTCGTCCTGGAATCCGCTTCCTTCCTGGGATCCAGCGTTCGTCTCACCGCGAAGCGCCTCGGCATGCGGACGGAGGCGTCCAGCCGCTACGAGAAGGGAATCGATCCGAATAATTGTGAGGCCGCGGCGGACCGGTTCTGCCACCTGGTCCAGGAGCTGGGCTGCGGCACCGTCCTGGACGGCGCGGTCGATATCTATCAGAAGCCGGAGACGGCGCCCACCGTCACCGCCAGGGTCAGCCGGATCAATAAGGTACTGGGCACGCAGATCTCCCGGGAACAGATGAAGGGCTACCTGGAAGCGCTGGAAATGAAGGTGGAAGGCGACGGCGACGAGCTGATTGTGACGCCCCCCTCCGTCCGTCAGGACCTCCTGGAGGAAGTGGACTACGTGGAGGAAGTGGCCAGGATGTACGGCTACGACAACCTGCCCATGACCCTGCCCGCCATCGCCTCCAAGCCATTCTTCAGTAAGAGCTGGACCCTGCGGAACCTGACACGGGACCTGCTGTGCGGCATGGGGGCTACCGAGATCCAGACCTATTCCTTCTCCAACCAGAAGATCCTGGATCGGGCCGGTGTGCCGGAGGGGACCATGGAGCGGAATCTGATCCGGATCACCAACCCCATGGGCGAGGACACCGAGTTCATGCGGACCCTGCTCGCCCCCAGCATGCTGGAGGTCCTGGGCACCAACTACGCCAAGAGAAATGACCACGTCCTGGCTTATGAGCTGGGCATCACCTTCCGGGAGAACGTGATCGCGTCTGAGCTCCCGAAGGAGCACTATAACCTCTGCCTGGGCGCTTATGGCGGGGATGAGGACTTCTTCTCTCTGAAGGGGATCATCACCGAGCTCTTAGACCGGCTGGGCGTGGGCCCGCTCCGCTTCGAGCCCGAGAAGGAATATACCATGTTCCACCCCGGCCGCTGCGCGCGGATTTTCGTCAAGTCTCCGAACGGGGAGGACGTCGAGATCGGCATCATGGGCGAGGTTCATCCGGAGGTCCAGGAGAACTTCGGAATCGGCGACCGGGCCTATGTGGCGGAGCTGTTCTTCAACCTGATCACGGAGCTCTCTGACCGGGTCATCCAGTATAAGAAGCCGCCCATGTTCCCCTCTACTTCGAGAGATGTGGCCATGATCGTGGATGAGGGCCTGCCGGTCGGTCACATTGAGGAAGCCATCCGTGATCTGGGTCTTCCCCTCCTGGACGATGTCAAGCTGTTTGACATCTACCGGGGCCTGCCTGTCCCGCCGGGAAAGAAGAGCGTGGCCTACAGCATCACGTATCGGAGTGATGAGCGGACCCTTACCGATCAGGAGGCCGACGCCGCGCATCAGGCAGTGCTGGACATGCTGCGGGAGAAGTTTGGCGCTGAGCTGAGGGATAATTAAGGACAAAAGCTGTGCCAGGAGGGGGCGGAAAACGGCCGTCCGCAGGATGGACCGCCCGCCGGGACGCTTCCGGGTGAGCCCCTTCCGGGTGGACCGCCCGCCGGGCTGCCTTTGTTGAAGGGAACGCGCCTGTTCCCTCCGCCTCTTGAAGCGGGGCGGGAAATCAGGTAAACTGAATTAAGTATGATAAGGAGGGCCGTGTCTTTTTCCGGAGACGGGCCGGTTGGATATGAAGGAGTGGATCTTATGGCTGTGAAGGTGAAAATTTTCGGTCAGGTGTACAACATCGGCGGGGACAAGCCGGAGGAGGACATCCAGAAGCTGGCGGAGTACGTGGACGAGAAGATGCGGCTCATCGCGAAGGTGACTGAGGCGAACGGAGGCGGGGTAGTGCCCGTGATGACCTCCCTCAACATCGCCGAGGAATATTTCGACGCCATGGAGAAGATCGAGCAGCTCCAGGAGGAGATCGACAAGTCCGATAAGGACAGCCAGAATTACGTGAAGATGCTGGAGGACAGTAAGAAGACCCATCTCCAGGTGAAGGAAAATCTGGATAAGATGAAGAAAGAGCGCGAGGATGAGCGGAAGGATTATAAGGAGCTGGAGAAGAAGTGCTCCGAGTATGAAAACACCATTTTCGACCTCCAGATGGAGAATATCCAGCTGAAAAGCGAGCTGGAGAAAATGAACAAGCGCTGAGAGAATGGATCGAAAAGCACTTAAGGTACTGGAATATCATAAGATCATAGAGATGCTGGCCCGGGAGACGGGGTCGGAGATGTCCAGGGAGCTTGCCCTGAAGGTCCGGCCCTCTTCTGAGGTCAGAGACATATCGGAAGCACTGAGGTCAACCACGGAAGCGGTTGACCTTATTGTGCGTAAGGGCGCTTTGCCCACGGAGGGGCTGTATGATCTCGGGGGCGCCTGCTCCCTGGCGCGGAAGGGGGGCACCCTGTCCATGAAGCAGCTCCTGCAGGTGAAGACCTGTCTGGAGATCGCGGCCCGGGTGACCGGCTTCATGAAGGGTGACCTGCCGCCCCTGCCTCTTCTCAGGGAGCGGACGGACCTGATCCTGACCTTCCGGGACCTGGCGGAGGAGATCGGCCGGTCCATCCTGTCCGAGGATGAGGTGGCGGATACGGCTTCACGGGAGCTGGGCAGGATCCGGGAGCGGATCCGCCGCCAGCACCAGGCCGTCCGAAACCGCCTGTCCCGGATGGCGGACAGTCTGGAGAACCGGCCCTACCTGCAGGAATCCCTGGTGACCCTGCGGGACGGCCGTTATGTGCTGCCGGTGAAGGCGGAGCATCGGGCCCGGTTCCCCGGCATCGTCCATGACCAGTCGAAGGGCGGGGCCACTCTCTTCATCGAGCCCCAGGCCATCATCGACATGAACAATGAGCTCCGGGAGCTCCAGCTGGCGGAGGAGGCGGAGATCGCCCGGATCCTGAAGCAGCTGTCGGACCGGGTGGCGGAGCACAGCCGGGAGCTGATGAACAACCAGCAGCTCATTACGGAGTTGGACCTGATCATGGCCCGGGGCAAGCTGTCTGCGCGGATGGACGGGGCGGCGCCGGTTCTGGACCAGGACGGGATCCTGTCCCTCCGGAATGCCCGTCACCCTTTACTGGACCCGAAGAAGGCGGTCCCCCTCACGGTGACCCTGGGGGAGGACTTCCACACCCTGGTGGTGACTGGCCCCAATACAGGCGGCAAGACCCTGACCCTGAAGACCATCGGTCTCCTCTCCCTCATGGCCCAGAGCGGCCTCCACATCCCGGCTTCCTCTGACAGCCGGGTCCCTGTCTGGCGGGACGTATTCGCGGACATCGGTGATGAACAGAGCATCGAGCAGAGCCTGTCCACCTTCTCTTCGCATATGAAGAGCATCGTTTTCATCATGAAGCACGCGGGCCCCGGGACCCTGGTCCTCCTGGATGAGCTGGGGGCGGGGACCGATCCCACAGAGGGGGCGGCCCTGGGGATTTCCGTCCTGGACAATCTTTTGAAAAAAGGAGCCTGCACGGCGGCCACCACCCACTATAACGAGCTGAAGAAGTATGCCTTGACCACGCCGGGCGTGGAGAACGCCTCTATGGAGTTTAATGTGGAAACGCTGCAGCCCACCTACCAGCTCCTGGTGGGGGTAGCCGGCTGGTCCAACGCCTTCGAGATTTCCCGGAAGCTGGGGCTTCCCGCGTATGTCATCGACGAGGCCCGCCAGTATCTGGAGCGGGAGGATACGGAGTTCGAGGAACTGATTGCCAGGCTGGAGAGGGACCGGCGGGCCGCGGCGAAGGACAGGGAGGAAGCTGCCAGGCTGGCGGCGAAGATGAAGGCGGATTACGACGGGGTGGAAGAAGAGGCCAAGCGGCTCCGGAAGGAGAAGGAGAAGATCCTCCAGGATGCCCGCCGGGAGGCCCGGTCCATCCTGAAGGAGGCGAAGCAGTCCGGTGACGCCTTCCGGAACGAGCTCCGGAACATCGCGAAGATGGACAGCCTGGGGAAACGCAATCAGGCGTTCGAGAAATCGAAGGAGAAGCTGAAGCAGGAGGAGGATAAGTTCCAGGAGGTCGTCGTCCGGCGGGTCAATTCCAAGCCCGTGAAGGCGTCTGAGATCCGGAAGGGCGACCTGGTCCGGATGGTCTCTCTGGATCAGCGGGCCACCGTGATCGGTCTGCCGGAGAAGGACGGGACGGTCCAGGTCCAGATGGGTCCCCTGAAGATGAAGGCCCGGCTGAAGGATCTGACGCTCCTGAATGATGGCTCGAAGAAGCAGAATAAGAAGAAAACGGCCCGGACCGGGGGCATGGGTTCCGTCATGAAGACCATGCAGGTAGCGCCGGAGGTGGATGTCAGGGGGGAGAACCTGGCTGACGCCCAGATGGATGTGGAAAAGTACCTGGATGACGTGTCCATGAGCGCCCTGAAGGAAGTTACCATCATCCACGGCCGGGGCACAGGGGTCCTGAAGGACGGTCTCCGAAGGGCCCTCCGGTCCAACCGCCATGTTGAATCCATCCGCCCCGGCGCCTATAATGAGGGCGGGGAAGGGGTCACCATCGTGACCATGAAACGGTAGGAGGCAGCTATGTATGTGATCAGCGCCTGCCTTCTGGGCAGAGATTGCAAGTATAACGGCGGAAACAACCGGAACGAGCAGGTGGTCCGTTTCGCGGAAGGACATACGATCTGTGAGGTTTGTCCGGAAACGGCGGGGGGACTGCCTTCGCCGAGGGACCCGGCGGAGCAGCGGGAAGGAAGGGTCATTGACCGTTCCGGCCAGGACCTGACGCGGGCCTTCCAGACGGGGGCGGAGCGGTCTCTGGAGAAGGTCCTGGCCGCCGCGACTGCCTGCGGAGAGCCCCTGGAGGGGGCCATCCTGAAGGCCAACAGCCCCTCCTGCGGGGTGGATCAGATCTATGACGGGTCCTTCACCGGGGCCCTGATCCCGGGTGACGGGTTCTTCGCCGCGGCCCTGAAGAAACGGGGCGTGGCCTGCTGTACGGAGAAGACATTAGGAGCTCTCAGCGCTGAGACAGAAAAGAGGAAATGACATGACTGATTTCAAAGAGCAGATCGCCCGGCTGATCGCGCCCGCGGCAGCGGGTCTGACCGAGGAAGAGGTGCTGGGGATGATCGAGATCCCTCAGAACCCTGACATGGGCGACTACGCCTTTCCCTGCTTCCGCCTGGCCAAGGTCCTCCGGAAGGCCCCGCCCCTGATCGCGCAGGACATCGCGGCCGCCCTGGAGGGAGAGTCTCTTTTCACGAAGGTGGAGCCGGTGAAGGCCTATGTGAATATGTTCCTGGACCGGGCGCAGGCGGCGGAGACCGCTGTTCTGGCGGCCCTGGACCGGGAATCCTACTGCCGGTCCGACCTGGGGAAGGGGAAGACCGTGGTCATAGATTTCTCTTCCCCCAACATCGCGAAACCCTTCCACATCGGTCACATCCGCAGCACCGTCATCGGCAACTCCCTGTATAAGATCTTTGATACCCTGGGCTACCATGTGGTCCGGACCAACCATCTGGGCGATTATGGCACCCAGTTCGGGAAGATGATCTGCGCCTACCGGCACTGGGGCAGCGAGGAAGAGGTCCGGAAGGACCCCATCCGTACCCTGCTCAGCTATTATACCCGTTTTCACACGGAGGCTGAGAAGGACCCGGAGCTGAATGAGGAGGCGAGGAAGGCTTTCTACGACCTGGAGCACGGCGGCGAGGAAGAGGTCCGGCTCTGGAAGTGGTTCTCGGAGATGTCCCTGAAGGAATTCAACCGGGTCTATGACCTGCTGGGCATCAGCTTCGACGCCTACGACGGAGAAAGCATGTATTCCCCCATGCTGCCGGGCGTCATCCAGGAGCTGCAGGAGAAGGGCCTCCTGAAGGAGTCCCAGGGCGCCGGTGTCGTGGACCTGGAGCCCTATGACCTGCCGCCCGCCCTGATCACCAAGTCCGACGGGACCTCCCTCTACTGCACCCGGGACCTGGCTACGGCGGAATACAGGAAGAAGACCTATGATTTCGATCTGAACATTTATGTGGTGGCCTCCCAGCAGACCCTTTACTTCCGCCAGCTGAAGAAGGTCCTGGAGCTCATGGGCTATGAGTGGGCCGCTGACTGCGTCCATGTTCCCTTCGGCATGGTCAGCCTGAAAGAAGGGACCATGTCCACCCGGAAGGGCCGGGTGGTCTTTCTGGAGGACGTCCTCAACCAGGCCATCGAGAAGACAAAGGAGATCATCCGGGAGAAGAACCCGGAGGCCTCTGAGGAGGACGTGGCCGCCACCGCCCGCCTGGTGGGCGTCGGCGCCGTCATGTTCAATGAGCTCTCCAATTCCAAGATTAAGGATTATGTTTTCGACTGGGATCATGTGTTGAACTTCGACGGGGAGACCGGGCCCTATGTCCAGTATACCCACGCCCGCTGTCAGAGCGTGCTCCGGAAGGCTGATGAAGCGACCCTGGCGGCCGCCCAGGCAGGAAAGGACCTGGACTGGAGCCAGCTGTCCGGCGAGGGCGCTTATACCCTGACCCGCCTTCTGTACAGCCTGCCGGAGACAGTGGCGGACGCGGCGGTGAAGTATGAGCCCTCCCTCATCACCCGCCAGCTGGTGGACATCGCCCAGGCCTATAATAAGTTCTACCACGACGAGCATATCCTGGTGGAGGACGAGAAGGAGCGGACCGCGAAGGTGGCCCTGACCATCGCTGCCCGGAACGCCATCGCGAAGGGGCTGGACCTCCTGGGCATCCAGGCGCCGGACCGGATGTAGCCGGTGGCGCGGATGGAACGCCCGCGAGGGCGTCCTTTGTCAGCTGCATACAGGTGAGCCGGGGCGGGGGACAATCTTCCGCCCCGGTTTCGAACCATAGAGGAGAAAGAGAATGAGATACGAAGGGGATATTTACAGACCGCCCAGCGAGGCCTACAGCCTCCTGGTCCAGGTGACAGTGGGCTGTTCCCACAACACCTGCACCTTCTGCACCATGTTTAAGGCCAAGCGCTTCCACCTCCGGCCCGTCCAGGAGGTCATGGAGGATCTGGAGGACGCCCGGCGCCGCTATCGGCGGGTGGACCGGATGTTCCTCTGCGACGGCGACGCCCTGTGCCTGTCCAATAACAAGCTCATGGTCATTCTGAAGAAGATCGAAACGCTTTTCCCGGAGACCCGCCAGGTCAATATCTATGGCAATGCCATCGACGTCCTACATAAAACAGACGAGGAGCTGATGGAGCTCCGGGACCATGGGATCCGGATTATCTATATCGGGGCGGAGTCCGGCTCGGACCAGGTCCTGAAGGACATTAATAAGGGCTGCACCCGGGCCCAGCTCATCGAGGCGGTCCAGAAGATCGAACGCTGCGGGATCAAGGCCTCTGTCACCTTCATCTCCGGTCTGGCCGGGAAAGAGGGCTGGGAAGACCACGCCGTCCAGTCCGGCACCATGATCACAGAGATGAACGCGTCTTACGTGGCGCTGTTGACCCTGGTTCTGGAACCCGGCGCCCCCATGTTAGAGGACATCCACGCCGGCCGGCTGACGCCCCTCACGGCGGACGAGGTCCTGGAGGAGGAATACCTTCTGCTCCAGAACGCCCGGCCCACGAAGACCTGCGTTTTCCGGTCCAACCACGCGTCGAATTATGTTCCCCTGGCAGGAAACCTGCCTGAGGACCGGGATGAGATGCTGAGGATGCTGGAGCGGGGAATGAAGGACAAGTCCATGCGGAGGAGCGAGCTTTTCCGCAGGCTGTAGGGCGCCGGCGGACAAAGGCGTTCGCGGAAGACGGCCGATCAGCGGGGCGCGAGCCCGCCGGGCGGCGGAAAAAGAGCAGGACGTTATCTTCTCGCCGCGCTGGATCGTGGGCCCTGCCGGGCGGTTCAGGAAAGGAGGCCGGAATGGCCGGATCAACAATGGAAATGAAAGACGGCATTAAGGATTACCTGACGGGCCGTCTGAATGATTACCTGTTCGATGAGCTGTCGGAGGATTATCTCCGCCGGTCCGGCATCGACAGCTTCATGAAGGGGGTCCCCATCCCCCTGAAGGCGGGGGACCTGGCGAAAGGGGAGGCCTCCAGCATCATGATCGCCCGGAACATGGCCTTCGTCCTGGGCTGTGACCCTGCCTTCCGCTACCGGGACAGTTACGTGGCCTATATCCACCATTTCTTCTCGGAGGATTTCGTCAAGCCCCTGATGAACGAGGGTGCCGAGAAGGCGCGGAAAAATGACTTCGAGACGGCCTGCGTCTTCTTCAGGGCTGCCCTGGTCCTGGAGCCGGACAACGCCGACGCTCTTTTTCTCTACGCCCGCGCCCTGCACGACGCCTATGAGAATGGAGAAGGGGAGGAGTATGTGGGCCGCTTTAAGGCGGAATCTCTCCGGGCCTTCGAACGGCTGACCAGCCTGGCGCCTGACCTGGACGCCGGGTGGTACTACCTGGGCTACGCCTACCTGAACATGGGTCTCTACCGGAAGGCTTCTCTGGCTTTCCAGTCCTTCATCGACACCACGAAGGACGCGGAGCTCCGGGCGGATGTGACCAAGATGCAGGACCGGCTCCGGGATCCCATCCGGATCGAGGAAGGCTGTAATGATGTGTCCAGCGGCCGGTTCGAGGCAGGCATCGCACTGCTGGCTCCCTATACCCAGGACGACCGCTTCAACCAGTGGTGGCCGCTCTGGTACCACCTGGGCCTGGCCTGCGCCTCCATCGGCGACCAGGAGAAGGCGGAGGCCTGCTACCAGAAGGCCCTGTCCTTCTCACCCAGCAACCAGGAGATCATGAAGCGGCTGGTAGAGGTCTACCAGTTCATGGGCAGGCCTGACCTGGTGAAGAAATATGAAGAGAAGATCCGGGTCGTCCGTCATAACGCCGAGCTGGACCGGGAGCAGAAACGCGCGGAATCCGGTCTGGACGTGTCATAGCTGGCGGGAAAACTACCAGATCCCCATGACGTGCTGCATGAGGAGGATGACGCAGGTGATGCCGGCCCAGCAGCAGGCGCCCAGGAGAATGGGGCGTCCGCCGTTTTTGATGAGCTTGACGATGTTGGAGTTCAGGCCGATGGCCGCCATGGCAAGCACGATGAAGAACTTGCTCAGGGACTTCAGGGGCGCGAAGACCGCGGCGCTGACGCCCAGGCGGACAGAGACCGTCGTCACCAGGGAGGCCAGGACGAAGTAGAGGATGAACATGGGGAAGACGCTTTTCACCGTGACCTTCCCGGAGCCGTTTCCAGCCTCCGCGCCGGCCCGGCGCGCCCGGTAGAAGGCCAGGACCAGGGTGATGGGGATGATGGCCAGGGTCCGGGTCAGCTTGACGGTGACCGCCTTATCCAGGGTGGCGGTGCCCAGTTTCCACATGCTGTCCCAGGTGGCGGCAGCCGCGGTGACAGAGCTGGTGTCGTTCACGGCCGTGCCGGCGAAGATGCCGAAGGCTTCTCCGGAATGGGTGTCGAAGCCGATGGCGGATCCCAGCATGGGGAAGAAGATCGCCGCCAGGACGTTGAAGAAAAAGATCACGCTGATGGCCTGGGCCACTTCCTCGTCGTCGGCGCCGATGACAGGCGCTGTGGCGGCGATGGCGGAGCCGCCGCAGATGGAGGAGCCCACCCCGATCAGGATGGCGCTGTTTCCGTGGATCTTCATGGCCCGGTGAAGAAGGTAGGCGATGATCAGCGATGTGGAGATGGTGCAGACGATGATGGGAAGAGACTGCTTCCCGGTGGCCAGGATCACGTTCAGGTCCAGACCGAAGCCCAGGAGGACCACCGCCGTCTGAAGGATCTTTTTCGACGTGAAGGAGATGCCCGGCGCGGCGGCGCCCTTCGTCGGGATGAAGAGGGTGAGAATCATGCCGGCCAGAATGGCGATGATGGGGCCGCCCACCACGGGGAAGCGGGTGCCCAGGAGCCAGGCGGGGACAGCGATGGCCAGGCTGAGCAGAACGCCCGGCGCGAGTTTTTTTACAGTATCCATGGGACCTCCGATCTCTGGAAGCTGAAAGGCGGGAAGCACAGCCTCCGCCCTCGATGAAGAAGAATGTAATGAATTTCGACCGCGGGCTGGGGAAGGACAAAGGCAGCCCGGCAGACGGTCTGTCCGCCGGCTCTTCCCGGCCCCCTCTCTGATCGGAAATTATCCCTATCTTAACAGGGAAATAGCCATAAAGAAAAATTGTAATTCTTTATATAATGATAATAATTCCTTATGACATATGGTATAATGCATACGGATTGTGAATTATTACGCACAGTCGTCCGGTCAGGGCCGTTCAGGCGCGGATGGGAACAGAGGATGCCCGCGGGCGTCCGGCGGCCCGGGTTGTCCGGGCGTGGAACGAAACCCGCGCGTGCGCGGACGGGGAAAGGAAGGAGGCAGGCTTGCAGGATCTGAGGATGCAGACTTTTCTGACGGTCTGCGACACCATGAACTTCACTCAGGCGGCCAGGATCCTCCATATCACCCAGCCGGCGGTCTCCCAGCAGATCCATTTC
>CACZTH010000125.1 GCA_902784035.1 uncultured Eubacteriales bacterium | reverse complement strand
TTGGTGATGGCCATGCTGTTCCAGCGGGGGCGGACCTCATACGCCTTCCGCATCTCCTCATGGGCCCGGCAGTAGTCGTGGAAATCCATCAAACACATGTAGGGGTCGGCGACGCTGTAGGAGGGCTCCAGCAGGTAGTTCTTCAGGTTGGAGAAGGACTGGCCGCAGAAGCCGCGGTCCAGGGCGTCCACAGTCCGCTTCAGGACCGGATCCTGCTCGTAACAGGCACGGGCGTTATAGCCGTTTCTCAGGTTCTCCGCCGCCTCGTCCGCGCGCTGGCCGAAGATGAAGATATTGTCATCGGTCACAGCGTTCCGCATCTCCACGTTAGCCCCGTCGAGGGTGCCGATGGTGATGGCGCCATTGATCATCAGCTTCATGTTGCCCGTGCCGCTGGCCTCTTTCCCGGCCAGGGAGATCTGCTCGGAGATGTCGCTGGCGGGCATGAGACGCTCGGCCATGGATACGCTGTAATTCTCCAGGAAAAGGACCCGGAGCTTCTTTCGGATCTTCGGATTCTGGTCGATCTCCTGGCCCAGCTTGCAGATCAGCTGGATGATGTATTTCGCCAGATAGTAGCTGGGCGCGGATTTCGCGGCGAAGAGATAGGTCTCCGGGCGCATGTCCAGGTCAGGGTTGTCCTGAAGCATCTGATAGCGGGAGATGATCCGGAGGGCGTTCATGAGCTGCCGCTTGTATTCATGGACCCGCTTGGCCTGGACGATGAAGACCGAGTCGGGGTCAGGGGGCAGGGCGCCGGTCCGGGCGATGCGGTCGACCAGGGCCGTCTTATTGGCTCTTTTGATCTTCTCCACCTCCTGCTGGACCTGAGGGTCGTCATGGTAGCGGAGGAATTTCGTAAGCTGGAGGGGATGAAGCCGGTAGCCGGACCCGATGCAGTCGTCCAGGAGGGCGGCCAGGCGGGGGTTGGCCTGACAAAGCCACCTGCGGTAGGCGATCCCGTTCGTGACATTGGTGAACTTCTCCGGCCAGGCCAGGTAGAAGTCATGGAACAGGTCGTCCTTCAGGATCTCGGAGTGAAGCTCGGAAACGCCGTTCACCCGATGGGAGCCGATAACGGCCAGGTTGGCCATCCGCACCTGGCCGTCGCCCAGGAGGGACATGTAGTTGATCTTGCCCGTATCGCCAGGGAATCTTTTGTCCATTTCCAGACGGAAGCGGCGGTCGATCTCCTTCAGGATGGAGTAGATCCGGGGGAGCATCCGGCGGACCAGGCTGTCGCCCCACTTCTCCAGGGCCTCGGACAGGACCGTGTGATTGGTGTAGGATACGGTCCTGGTGGTCAGGCGCCAGGCGGTGTCCCAGTCCAGGCCGTGCTCGTCCATCAGGAGCCGCATGAGCTCAGGGATGACCAGGGCGGGGTGGGTGTCGTTGATATGGATGGCTACCTTCTCGTCGAAATTGTCCAGGGTTCCGTGCAGGCGCAGGTGATCCCGGATGATGTTCTGACAGGACGCGGAGACCATGAAGTACTGCTGTTTGAGCCGGAGTTCCTTCCCCTCTTCGATGTTGTCCGCGGGATAGAGGACCTTCGACAGGAGTTCTGCCTGGGTGGTGGCCTGGGCGGCGTTCGTGAAGTCACCGGCGTTGAAAGCGGCCATGTCGAAACCGGCCAGGCTGGTGCCTCTCCAGAGGCGGAGCTTGGCGACGGCGCTGGAGTCAGCGCCCGACACCAGCATGTCATAGGGGACGGCTTCCACGACCTCCGGCTTCTTCAGCTCGAAGCCGAATCCCTGGTCGGTCCAGGTCTCCTTATAGTCGCCGTAGAAGGAGACCTCGAAGGTATCCTCACTCCGCTCGTTCAGCCAGACGCGGCCGCCGGGCAGCCAGTTGTCCGGCATTTCCACCTGCCAGCCGTCTACGATCTTCTGTTTGAAGAGACCGTATTCATAGCGGATGGAGAAACCGGTGCAGTCGTAGCCCTGTGTGGCGATGGCGTCCATGTAGCATGCCGCCAGCCGGCCCAGACCTCCGTTCCCGAGGCCGGCGTCCGGCTCACAGTCATAGAGGTCTTCCAGGGATACGCCCCGCTCAGCCAGGACCTGGCCGGCCGTCTCGGTCTCGCCCAGATTGTAAAGGTTGTTCTTCAGGGACTGCCCCATGAGGAATTCCATGCTGATATAGTAGATCTTCTTCTTATCGTCAGAGCTCCGGAGGGCCTGTTTCCGGACCCGGTTGAAGGCCCATTTCTTTCGCCGGAGCTGTTCATTCACGATCTCCGCCAGGGCCTTATACATATCTTCGGTGGAGGCCGACTCGAAGCTGGTGTGGTAGTTGTTTTCCAGGTGCTCGATCAGGGCTTCCTTCAGCTCGGGCGTGGTTAAGACCCAGGCTTCTTCCGCTTCGCGGGCGGCTTCCTCGGCCGCGTTCTCTTCTGAGGGACGGTCTCCCGCGGCGAGAGCCTTCTTCGCGGCGGCCTGGGCTGCCTCCGCGGAGGCGGTGAAATCTTCGGCTTTCGAGGAGGCGGGGATGCCGCCGGTCAGCATATCTTTCTTCAGCATTCTGTCTGTCCTTTCGCAAGCGCTTCAGATGTAAATGGTCGTTACCGGACGAACTTCCGGAATAGTTGCCAGGCAGGATTCCAGCGCTGTTACCGGGCGATCTCCCGGTACATGTCCAGGTAGGTCCTGGCTGAAACCTTCCAGCTGAAGTCCAGCCCCAGGTCGTGGCGGACCAGGGCCTGCCAGTCGTCCCGGTTCCAGAAGCGGGTCAGAGCGTTCGTCACCGCGGCCCTGAAATCGGCGGGGTCATACCGCTCGAACAGGAAGCCGCTGCCGTCGCCCAGGGTGCAGTCCTGGATAGAGTCCCGGAGACCGCCGGTGGCCCGGACGACGGGCACCGTTCCGTAGCGGCAGGCGATCATCTGAGACAGACCGCAGGGCTCAGACCGGGAGGGCATGAGCAGGATGCCGCTGCCGGCGTAGATCCGGTGGGACAGGGCACCGTCGAAGCGGATTTCCGCCCGGACCTGGTCGGGATGCCGGGCCTGAAGGCCCCGGAAGTAGTCTTCATACTCGAAGTTGCCAGTGCCCAGGATGATCAGCTGACAGTCATTGGCGGACAAAATCTCATCCAGTGAGGCGGTCATCAGGTCGATGCCCTTGGCGGGGACCAGACGGCTGATCAGGGCCATGACCGGTACGTCTCGGACGGGAAGGCCCAGCTCCTCCTGGATGGCTGTCCGGCAGACGGCCTTCCCGGACAGGTCTTCCGCGGTGTAGACGGCGGGGATCAGGGGATCCCGGGACGGATCGTAAGCGATGGTATCGATTCCGTTCAGGATGCCCCGAAGCTTGAATTCGTTCTCCCGGATGATCGGGTCCATGCCGAAGGCGAAGGCGGGATCCTTCAGTTCTCCGGCGTAGGAGGGGCTGACGGTGGAGACCAGGTTGGCGGTGGTGATGCCGCCCTTCATGAGGTTGCAGTCTCCATTATAGTCCACCAGGTGCTCCGCGCCGTCAGGAAGTCCCAGCACGTCGTGGATGACCCCCTCGCTGTAATGGCCCTGGTATTCCACATTATGGATGGTGAAGATGGTGGTGACGAAGGGAAGGTGGTAGATGGCGTCCTGGTAGATGGGCACCAGGGCGGTCTGCCAGTCGTTGGCATGGAGGATTTCAGGCTGGAAGCCGATCAGGTCCAGGGCCTCGAACACGGCCCGGGAGAAGAAGGCGAAACGCTCGCAGTCATCGTAATAGCCGTACAGTCCCTCCCGCTTGAAGTATTCTTCATTATCGATGAAATAGGTGGTGACGCCGTCCTGCGTGAGCTCGAAGACCCCCATATACTTCTGACGCCAGGCCACGGGGATGTCCTTATGACCCAGGAAGGTCATCTGCTCCCGGTACTTCTGGGCGATGCCGCCGTAAAGGGGCGTGATGACACGGCAGTCCACCGGCCTGCCGGGCAGGCTGTTCAGGGCGCGGGGCAGGGAGCCTGCCACTTCGCCCAGGCCGCCGGTCCCGGAGAAGGGACGGACCTCGGGGGAGATGAGCAGGATCCGGAGGGGGGCTTCAGGGGATTTCGCCGGCATGGCCGGAGCGGTCACCTGGGCTGGCTTCGCGGCCTGGGCGGCGGCGGATTTCGACGCCGCGGTGGTTCTCCTGGCGGCGGATTTCGACGCCGCGGTCTTCTTGGCGGCGGATTTCGTCGCGGCAGTCTTCCTGGCGGCGGATTTCGACGTCGCAGTTTTCTTAGCGGCGGATTTCGACGTCGCAGTTTTCTTAGCGGCGGACTTCGTCGCGGCAGTCTTCTTGGCGGCGGATTTCGACGTCGTAGTTTTCTTAGCGGTGGATTTCGCCGCGGCGGTCTTCCTGGCGGCGGATTTCGACGTCGCAGTTTTCTTAGCGGCGGATTTCGCCGCGGTGGTCTTCCTGGCGGCGGATTTCGCCGCTGAGCGCCTGCTGGCTGTCTTTGTCCCTTCCTCGGCGGTCGGAGCGCTCTCGGTTGGCTTCAGCTGTTCGGCGGATCGTTTCTCCATCTGTACTCTTTCCTTTCGTGAGGCCCCGGTCTGTGTGGGCCGAAAATGTCTGTTTTTCAATGTTTTTCGGGATCTAAAGTAGTTAACTGATTATACCACAATCTTGAATGTCGGTCTATCTTAGGCTATAATGTAAATGGTTTGAAAAGACTGAAAATCAGCCGCTTATAGGAGGGAGAACAGCCGTGGGAACAGAGCTCGACCAGCAGAAATACCTATTCCACCAGGGGAAGGAACGCCGCTGTTACACCTTCCTGGGCGCTCACCCGGCGGGCCCCTCACCGGAGGACGGGATCCGCTTCCGGGTCTGGGCGCCGCGGGCGAGGGCGGTCTCCCTGGTCGCCGATTTCAATCAGTGGGAGCCCGGCCGGACCCCGTTCGAGCGGCGGGCGGACGACCCGTCGCTTTGGGAGCTCGTGACGAAGGACATCCAGGTGGGCAGCCTGTATAAGCTGGCCGTGGAGGATGATCAGGGACTGATCGTGTTTAAGGCGGATCCCTATGCCTTCGAGAGCGAGAAGGGGACGGTAGACGAGGGCCACATGATGGCTTCCCGGGTTACGGACCTGGCCTACGGTTTCCAGTGGGAAGACGGGGAGTGGCTGACCCGGCGGGCGGCCCGGGATCCCTACCGGTCGCCCATGAATATTTATGAGGTCCACCTGGGCTCCTGGCGGAGACGGGCGGACGGGTCCATCATGGGCTTCCGGGACGCGGCCTGGAAGCTGGTGAATTACGCGAAGAGGATGGGGTATACCCATCTGGAGCTGCTGCCGGTGATGGAGTACCCCTTCGAGGGGTCCTGGGGTTACCAGGTCACGGGCTATTACAGTGTGTCCGCCAGATATGGAACGCCTTCGGATTTCAAGTATTTCGTGGATCTGGCCCACCGGCATGGCCTGGGCGTGATCCTGGACTGGGTGCCGGCCCACTTCCCGAAGGATGAGCATGGTCTGATCGAGTTCGACGGACATTATCTCTACGAGGATGAGGAGCCGACCCGCCGGGAGCATAAGGGCTGGGGGACCCTGGCCTTCGATTTCGGGCGGCCGGAGGTACGGAGCTTCCTGATTTCCAACGCTTTCTTCTATCTCGATGTCTACCACGCGGACGGGCTCCGGGTGGATGCTGTCGCCGCCATGCTCTACCTGGACTATGACCGGAAGCCGGGAGAATGGAAGCCGAACCGGAATGGCGGCCGGGAGAACCTGGAGGCTGTGGCCTTCCTGAAGGAGCTGAACCAGGCGGTCCTGACAGACTTCCCGGGCGCCCTGATGATCGCGGAGGAGTCGACGGCCTGGCCCATGGTGACCAAGCCGCCCGCGGTGGGCGGACTGGGCTTCAATTTCAAGTGGAACATGGGCTGGATGAACGATACACTGTCCTACTTCCGCCAGGATCCCATCTTCCGGGGCGGCTGCCACAATCAGCTGACCTTCTCCATGACCTATGCCTACAGCGAGAACTATGTTCTGCCCATTTCCCACGACGAAGTGGTTCACGGGAAAAGCTCTCTGCTCAGTAAGATGCCGGGCGAGTATGATCAGAAATTCGACGGGCTTCGGGCCTTTTATGTATACATGATGACCCATCCGGGGAAGAAGCTCCTGTTCATGGGCTGCGAGTTCGGGCAGTTCATCGAGTGGAATGAGAAGCAGCAGCTGGACTGGATGCTGCTGGACTATGACAAGCATGCGAAGGTGCAGAAGTTCGTGAGAGAACTGGACCGTCTCTATCTGAACCACCCTGCCCTCTGGCGGGCGGACGACCGTCAGGAGGGTTTTCAGTGGATCGACGCGGACAATTCGACGGACAGCACCTTTTCATACCTCAGGACGGACGGGGAGCCGGGGGGAGAAGTCCTGCTGATCCTTCTGAACCTGTCCGGCGTGAGTTTCACGTCTTATGATGTTGGGGTGCCGGACGCGGCATATTATGAGAACCTGATCGACTCGGACCGGAAGTCCTTCGGGGGCGCCGGGAAGCGGCGCGGACCGGTCTATCCGGTGCTGGAGGGCGCCCGGAACGGGTACGATCAGCACATCACCATCCCTCTGCCTGCCCTTTCGGGGATCATCCTCCGGAAGCAGGGCGAGGGAGAGGGCGGCCGCGAGGAGCGCCGCCTGGCGAAGGAGCTTGAGAAGAAGCGCCGGAAGGCCCTGGAGAAGAAGAAAGGTGGAGTGAAATGAGCAAGAAGAAGAAATGCGTCGCCATGCTCCTGGCCGGTGGCCAGGGCAGCCGGCTGATGCCGCTCACAGAGAGCATCGCCAAGCCGGCGGTGCCATTCGGGTCGCGGTATCGCATCATCGATTTTCCTTTGTCCAACTGCCTGAATTCCGGGATCGACACGGTGGGCGTCCTGACCCAGTACCAGCCCCTGGAGCTGAATGACTATCTGGGTACCGGAGATCCCTGGGACATGAACCTCCGCTACGGCGGGCTTCACGTCCTGCCGCCCTACCAGGGTTCGTCCGGAGCGAAATGGTTTAAGGGGACAGCCAACGCCATCTACCAGAACATCCGCTTCATCCGCCGCTATAATCCGGAGTATGTGCTGATCCTGTCCGGCGACCACATCTATAAGATGGATTATGACATGATGCTGCAGGAGCACATCCACAACCAGGCGGACTGCACCATCGCCGTCATCGACGTGCCTCTGGAGGAGGCGTCCCGGTTCGGGATTATGAATACGGACCGCAGCGGCAGGATCCTGGAATTCGAGGAGAAGCCGGCCCATCCGAAGAGCACGGAGGCCTCCATGGGCGTCTACATCTTCTCTACGGAGAAGCTGATCAGCTACCTGGAGAAGGATGAGGCGGACCCGGATTCCTCCAATGACTTCGGGAAGGACGTCATCCCGGCCATGCTGGGCGACGGCTGCCGGATGTTCGCCTACCTGTATAAGGGCTACTGGCGGGACGTGGGCACCCTGACTTCCTACTGGGCGGCCAATATGGATGCCATCGGCATGTCCCCGGACGAGAAGGAGCCCCTGGTCCTGAATGATTCCGGCTGGCGGATCTACTACCG
This sequence comes from uncultured Eubacteriales bacterium, assembly GCA_902784035.1. Classification (GTDB taxonomy): domain Bacteria; phylum Bacillota; class Clostridia; order Peptostreptococcales; family Anaerovoracaceae; genus Aminicella. The sequence goes on along the minus strand of CACZTH010000125.1, from coordinate 10,205 downwards.
TCACAACAACATCCCGCCCCAGTACATCGGAGAGAAGGCGGAGATCGAGAACGCGCTCATCGGCGACGGCTGTGAGGTTTTCGGCCGGGTCGAGCACTCCGTCATCTTCGGCGACGTGAAGATCGAGGAAGGGGCTGTGGTGAAGGATTCCGTGATCATGACCGGGTCTGTGATCCAGAAGGGCGCCCATGTGGAATACGCTATTCTGGATGAGGGCGCCCAGATCGGCGCCGGCGCGAAGGTCCGTGGCGACCGGAATAAGCAGCAGCTGACCGTGGTGGCCCGGGACGCCGCCGTGGAGCCGGGCGCCGTCATGCCCCTCGGCAGTGTGGTGAAGAGATAGAAAGGAGCGAACCATGGATCTTGCAGGCATTGTCTTTTCCGATACCTACGGGACGGAGCTGGATGACCTCCTCCTGAAGCGGACGCTGGCGGCCATTCCCTTCGGGGGACGGTACCGGCTTATCGATTTTGCTTTGTCCAACCTGGTGAACACCGGTGTCCAGAACATCGGCCTCATCGTGAAACAGAATTATCAGAGCCTCATGGGCCATGTCCGGTCCGGAGACGAGTGGGATCTGAACCGGAAGAACGGCGGTCTCAGGATTCTGCCCCCCTTCTCCACAGACGGGAATTCCGACGAGGTTTACCGGAACCGGCTGCAGGGCCTGGAAGCCAACATGTCCTACCTGAGGAACCTGGAGGAGGATTATGTTCTTCTGACCGGCTGCAACCACGTGCTGAACGTGGACTATTCCCTGATGCTGGACTTCCATAAGCGGAGCGGGGCTCGGATTACCGCCCTGTACGCCAATAAGCCCGTCGACCCGGAGGAGGGCCGGAACCTGTCCTGGATGACCGTGAAGGACGGAGGGGAGGTCCTGGGATTCGTCAGCGGCCAGGAAAAGCCCTCGCCGGACGCCAGGCTTTCTCTGAACACCTACATCATGGGCAGGAAGGACCTGCTGGACGTGCTGGAGAAAGCCGTCCTGGCCCATAAGAAGAGCTTCCGCCACGACGTGCTGGAGGCCATGGTAGAGAGCGGCGACAGCCGGGTCATGGCCTTCGGGACGGACGAGAGGGTTCTCTTCGTTGACACGGTGTCGGGCTACCTGAAGAGCAGTCTGCTCCTTCTGGATCCTGACATCCGGTGCGGTCTCTTCCGGAACGAGGATCGGCCGGTGATCACGAAGGTGAAGGACAGCCCGCCCACCCATTACGGGAAGGACGCCAGGGTCAGCAATTCTCTGATCGCCGACGGGACCATCATCGACGGCACGGTCCGGAATTCCGTGATCTTCCGGGGCGTGAAGATCGCCGCCGGCGCTGTGGTGGAGAACTGTGTGGTCATGCAGGATTCCACCGTCAGCGAGGGGGTCCGGCTGAACTATGCCATCCTGGACAAGCAGGTCTTCATCGAACCCGGGCGGATGCTGTCCGGCTACCTGACCCGGCCGTTCATGCTGGAGCGCCGTTCCAGGATCTGACAGGCGACGGCCCGGCCGGAATACTAGTTGACGGGGTGCGGAAAAGAGGACTCGTTCATGGCCGTAAGCGCGAAGGTTGTATTCGATTCGAGAGATGAAATGTTCAAGCAGCCGGTGGGCGCCGTGCGGGAGGGGACCATGGTCACCTTCCGCCTCCTGGCGGGCCGGTGGCTTGAGGTCCGGTCGGCGGAGCTCCTGCTCCTGTTCGATAAGGCGGGGGAGCGCCGGGCCATTACCATGGCGGCGGCGGAGACCCCGGTCCAGACCGACGACTATCTCATGTATACCGCCAGCGTCCGGATGGAGGCCCGGGGGCTTTACTGGTATGCCTTCGTCCTCCATACGGCGGCGGGCGACCTTCAGGTCACCCGGTCCGCGGCGGACAACCGCGCCGAGGTCACGGCGGGCGACGCCCCCTGGTGGCAGCAGACTGTCTTCCGTCGGGACTACGAAGTGCCGGACTGGATCGAGGGCGGGGTCTTCTATCATATCTTCGTGGACCGGTTCCGTCACGCGGGGCCCTACGTGGAGATGGAGGGGAAGGTCACCCGCCGGGACTGGGGCGGCCAGCCGGAATACCAGCCCGACAGCGAGGGCCGGATCCTGAACCGGGACTTTTTCGGCGGCAACCTGGCCGGCATCATCGAGAAGCTTCCCTACCTCCAGAACCTGGGGGTCACCTGCCTGTTCCTGAGCCCCATCTTCGAGGCTGATTCCAACCATAAATACGACACCTCCGATTACCTGAAGATCGACCCCATGTTCGGCAGTGAAGAGGACCTCAGGGCCCTCTGCGAGAAGGCGCGAGAGCTGGGCATGCGGGTGATCCTGGACGGGGTCTTCGCCCACACCGGAGCTGATTCCATCTACTTCGACCGTTATGGCCGTTATGGGAACCAGGGGGCCTGGGGCCATCCCGATTCCCCCTACCGGGGCTGGTACTTCTTCCACCCCGGCGAGCGCTACGAGACCTGGTGGGGGATCGAGACCCTCCCCAGGGTGAACAAAGGCAGCGAGAGCTATCGCTCCTTCATCTGCGGCCCCGACGGGGTCGCCCGCCGCTGGCTCCGGGCCGGCGCGTCGGGCTGGCGGCTGGACGTGGCGGATGAGCTCCCCAACGCCTTCCTGGAGCGGCTTGCCCAGGCGGTGAAGGCAGAGAAGCCGGACGCCCTCCTTCTGGGCGAGGTCTGGGAGGACGCGTCGAATAAGGTCGCCTACAGCGAGCGAAAGAACTACTTCGAGGGGGACAAGCTGGATTCAGTGATGAACTACCCCTTCCGATCCGGCATCATCGATTTCGTGCGGAATGGAAACGCCGCCGCGCTGGCGGGCACTGTAGAAGCCATCCTGGAGAACTATCCGAAGGACGTGGTGGACTGCCTCATGAACATCCTGGGCACCCACGACACAGAGCGGATCCTGACCGCCCTGGGCGGCCGGGACCTGGGGCCGAGCCCTGACCGGGAGACCCAGGCCCGGGAAAGGATGAACAGCTGGCAGCGTCACCAGGCGGTCCGGATGCTGAAGACTGCCTGTGTCGTTCAGATGACCCTGCCCGGGGTCCCCTGCGTCTACTACGGGGACGAGGCCGGACTGGAGGGGTATAAGGATCCCTTCAACCGGGCCTGCTACCCCTGGGGCCAGGAAGACCGGGACCTGCTGGACTGGTACGGCCGGGTCATCGCCTTTCGCCGGACCCACCCTGTCTACCGGCGGGGCCTCTACCGGACCATGGCCGCTTTCGGCGGCCTGTACGCCTTCGAGCGTTATGATGACCGGGAACGGGTCATCACAGCCGCCAACTGCGGCGGCACTGACGAGAAACTGATCCTGTCCGGCATCTGGAAGGATAACCTGACGGGTGAGATCTACCAGGGGAACGTCACCATGTTTCCGGGCCAGGTCCTGCTCCTGACCCCGGTCCCCAGGAAGAAACCAGAAGGAGAAACCATGGACTACGAGAAAAACTATCAGAAGTGGCTGGCCGCTCCCCAGGTGGACGCGGAGACAAAGGCGGAGCTCCAGGCGCTCGCCGGCCGGGACCAGGAGATCCGGGAGCGGTTCACCGCCATGCTGGACTTCGGCACCGCCGGCCTCCGCGGCATCATGCGGGCCGGCCTTTCCGGCATGAACATCTATACCGTCCGCTACGCTACCCAGGGCCTGGCCAACCTGATCCTGGGCTGCGGCGAGGACTGCTCCGGCGGCGTCACCATCGCCTGGGATTCCCGGAACAACAGCGAGACCTTCGCCCGGGAGGCGGCTTCTGTGCTGACAGCGAACGGGATCCACGTGAACATCTTCGACGCCCTCCGGCCGACCCCGGAGCTGTCCTTCGCCATTCGAAAGACCGGCTCCATCGCTGGCATCAACATTACCGCCAGCCACAACACGAAGGAATACAATGGCTATAAGGTCTACTGGGCGGATGGAGCTCAGCTCCCGCCCGAGCACGCGGCGGAGGTTTCCGCCCAGCTGGCCCGGATCGACCTGTTCCAGGATGTAAAGATCCGGGACCTGGCGTCCGCGGAGGCAGACGGCCTGGTCACCGTCCTGGGCGGGGAGACAGATGAGGCCTATCTGTCTGAGGTTCTGAAGCAGTCTGTGGCAGAGGACTATGTGGCGAAAGCCGCTGATGAATTCGAGATCATCTACACCCCCTTCCATGGGACGGGATACCGGCTGGTGCCGGAGGTCCTCCGCCGGATCGGCCTGAAGCACGTGACCCCGGTGGCGGAGCAGATGGTCCTGGACGGGAACTTCCCGACCGTGGCCTCGCCGAACCCTGAATTCGTGGAGGGCTTCAAGATCGCCATCGACATGGCGGAGAAGGCCGGGGTGGACCTGATCATCGGCACGGATCCGGATGGCGACCGGTGCGGGATCGTGGTCAGGACCGAGGACGGCTATGAGGCCCTGACCGGAAATCAGATCGGCGTCCTTCTCCTGGACTTCCTGATTCAGGTGAAAAAGGAGGAGGGGACCCTGGCCCCCAACAGCGCGGCGGTGAAGAGCATCGTCTCCACCACCATGGCCAATGCCATCTGCCAGGCAAATGGCGTCAAGCTGTTCGAGACCCTGACCGGCTTCAAATTCATCGGTGAGAAGATTAAAGAATTCGAGGCTTCTGGCGACTGGATCTTCCTGTTTGGCTTCGAGGAGAGTAATGGTTACCTGTCCGGCACCTACGCCCGTGATAAGGACGCGGTGGTGGCCTCCATGCTGGTGGCGGAGATGGCCTGCTGGTACCGGGCGAAGGGGAAGAACCTCTATCAGGCCCTCCGCGCCCTTTATGCCAGGTATGGCTGGTTCCGCGAGAAGGTGGTCTCCCACGTGGTCGAAGGTGTGGATGGACCGGCCAGGATGGCGGGCCTCATGGCGGACCTCCGTCAGACGCCCCCGAAGGAGGTGGGCGGTCTGGCCGTTCAGCGGATCCGCGATTATCAGACCGGCCTGATCACAGACCTGGCCACCGGCGCTTCTGAGTCCACCGGCCTGCCTGAGAGTAATGTCCTGTTCTATGAGCTGGCCGAGGGTAATTCCGTTGTTATCCGTCCCTCCGGTACGGAGCCGAAGGTAAAACTATACGTGATGGTTCGAGGGGCTTCTGAAGAAGAGGCCGCCCAGCGCCTGAAGGCCGTCACGGCCGCCGGGTCCGGGCTCCTGTCGGTATAGCGTGATATGAAATGAAAGAAGGCCGGTCCCCACAGCTTCCTGCTATGGGGACCGGCTTTAGCGTCCGTCGTGTTCAGCTTATCCTCGTGTTCGGGCTAGCCCAGGCGGCCGGACCGCCGTGTGATCTCCCGGATCCAGCCGGCCAGCTCTTCCAGGGTCCTGCCGCCCAGGTCGGCGGGGCTGACCTGCCAGGCCCAGTTGCCGTAGGGGACCGAGGGGACATTAATCCTGGCGCCGCTGTCCAGGCCAAGCCAGTCCTGGAGGGGGATCAGACAGGTGTCGGCGGCCGTGAATTCCGCCAGGAGGACCAGGCCCTCCGCCAGGGCGGCGGGTGCCTGGGCGGGGTCATTGGCCCGGGCCAGGATGGGGCCGGCCAGGTCCTCGGGGAGGTTCTCCGCCAGGACCTGGCGGAGCTGGGCCCGGGCCCAGTCCGGAAGCGTTTTCATCCAGCCGAGGCTGGTGTCATTGTCGTGGGTCCCGGTGTAGACCAGGCTGTTGGGACCGATCCGCCCGGGCAGGTAGGGATTGTCCGGCGTTCCGTCGAAGGCGAACTGGAGGACCTTCATGCCGGGGAAGCCGGTCGCGTTCAGCAGGGCGTAGACCTCCGGCGTCAGGTAGCCCAGGTCCTCGGCGACGAAGCGGGGGAAGCCCGTGGGCGCGGTCAGGCCTTCCTCCGTCAGAGCCTGTTCCAGCCGCTGGAAGAAGGGCAGCCCGGGCCCGGGAACCCACTTGCCCTGGGCGGGGTCTCCGGTCGCCGCCGGGATCGAGAAGAAAGCCTCGAAGCCCCGGAAGTGGTCGATGCGGACAGCGTCGAAAAGGGTCAGTGTGGAACGGATCCTGGCCAGCCACCACTGGAAGACGGGCTCCGGCCGGTCCGCCCAGGCGTAGAGCGGATTTCCCCAGAACTGTCCCCGCGGCGCGAACCCGTCGGGCGGGCAGCCCGACACATTCACCGGCCGCCCGTCCGGCCCCAGCTGGAAGACCTCTGGATGGGCCCAGCAGTCGCAGCTCTCCAGCGCCGTATAGATCGGCAGGTCTCCCAGGATGAGGAGCCCGCGGGCCCGGGCGTATTCCCGCACCGCGCCCCACTGGCGGAAGAACTCGAACTGGACCCATTTCACGAAGTCGATCTCATCGGTCAGCCGGGCCCGGGCTTCGGACAGGGCGGTCTCTTCCCGGTGGGCCAGGGGCGCCGGCCAGTCCAGCCAGCTTTTTCCGGGATATTCCCGCTCCAGCGCGTAGAAAAGGGCAGTGTCCTCCAGCCAGTCTGCCTGCTCCTGGCAGAAGGATTCGAAGGCCGCCTGGTCCGCGGCGCGGTCAGACCGCTCCCGGAAGACCCGGAAGGCTTCCCGCAGGAGGGCGTCCTGAATGGGAGCGTGAGCGGCATAGTTGATGCGTCGGCTGCCGGAAGCGGGCGCGGAGCCTGTCCCGGACTCCTGGTCCGCGGCTTTCTTCTCCTCCGCCAGCCATTCCGAAAGGAAGGCGTCCGTCAGGAGACCTTCGGCGACCAGGGCCTCAGGGTCGATGAAGGCAGGATTTCCGGCGAAGCAGGAGGAGGGCGTATAAGGGGAGCTGCCCTTCGCGGGCGGATTCAGGGGGAGGACCTGCCAGATTTTCTGGCCGGCGGCCTGGAGAAAGTCGATGAACTGATAGGCGGACCGGGTGAAGCCGCCGGGTCCCGCTGAGGAGGGGAGGGAGAAGATGGGAAGCAAAATGCCGCTGGCGCGCATGGGATACCTCGATGATTTTCGGCTTCAGGGCCGGACGGGGGCGTTGGTGGATCTATAAACATTGTAGCACAGTGCGGCTGCATCGTGGGGCGGAAAACGCCGGGTTTCGTCCGGGGCAGGAGAGCGCGGGCCGGACCGCCTTTTTCCCCTTCCTCCCAGGCGTGGAAAGAAGTCCCGCGCCTGAGTTCGTTCTGATCCCAGGGGCGCCCTCCTTCCCAGACGTGGACAAGCGGGGGCGGAGACGGTATAATCAACATGTCTATTAAATGCCATGAGCGGATAGGAGAAGGAAATGAGTATTGAGCTGACATGGAAGGATTCAGGGTTCGAGCCTGAAGAGGTCAGAGCCCGGCGGGCGGCGGCGCAGGCTGAGCTGGCGCGGCTCTGGAGCGGCGAGCTCCATTTCACCGGCTGGGTGAAGGATCCTGTTGAATTCGACGATGAGAAGATCGAGGAGCTTGAGAAGACCGCGAAGGAGATCCGGGAGAAGTGTGACGTTTTCCTGGTCCTGGGCGTGGGCGGCTCCTTCATGGGGGCGAAGGCGGTCATCGACCTGCTGGCCCCGGAGGAGGCTGACACCGAGGTCCTTTTCGCGGGCTATAATTTCAGCGCCCGGTATGTGAAGGAACTGCTTCGGAAGATCGAAGGGAAGGACCTTTGTCTCTGCGTGATCTCTAAATCCGGCAGCACCACGGAGACGCTCTCCGCCTATGGCATTTTTAAGGAGTGGATGCTGCGGAAGTACGGCGCGGAGGAGACGGCCCGCCGGACCTATGTGGTGACGGAGCACCGGTCCAATTTCCTCTTCGACGAGGCGACGGCCGAGGGGGCGGCGATTTTCGACCTGGCCCTGGACATCGGCGGCCGCTATTCCGTCCTGACCCCCGTGGGACTCCTCCCCATCGCGGTGGCGGGCATCGACATTCAGGCCATCATGGAGGGAGCCCGGGCATGGACCTCTCAGGAGGCCTTCTCTGAGGACGGGCTGGACTACGCCATCCTCCGGCAGATGTATTATGAGCAGGGCAAGCGGATCGAGGTCTATGAGTTTTTCGATCCCTACGCGGCCTATTTCGGGGAGTGGCTGAAGCAGCTGTTCGGCGAGAGCGAAGGGAAGGATGGAAAGGGGCTGTTCCCCGCTTCCCTCATGTTCTCCCGCGACCTGCATTCCATGGGCCAGTTCCTCCAGCAGGGGACCCCGTCCTTCTTCGAGACCTTCGTGACCGCGGCTGAGACCCGGGACGACATCGGCATCCCGGAGATCGCCATGAAGCCCTTCGCCGGGAAGACCATCCAGCAGATTAATGCCTGCGCGGAGAAGGGCGTCTATGACGCTCACGTGAAGGCCGGCATTCCGGCCCTGAGCATTCGGATCGGCCAGTTCGACGCCCGGACCGTGGGGGAGCTCCTCTATTACTTCGAGACGCAGTGCGCCGTGTCGGCCCTGCTCTCCGGCGTAGATCCCTTCAACCAGCCCGGCGTGGAAGCATATAAGAAGGAAATGCGCGGCTACATCGACGAGCTGTAGGGGGGGAATGGCTCCGGCCGGCGGGCAGCCCGGCATCCGGGCGGCATGGCCGGCTCCGGATCAGGCCAGGCGGCCGCGGGCAGCCCGGCATCCGGACCATCATGTCCGGCCCGGCCGGCGCCGCCCTCCTCACAGCGGACCAACCAACAGAAAGCGGGAAAGGATCATATGGAAACCAAGGGTATATTAGTGCGGGCGCTCTACCGGGACGCCCAGGCCTACGACGGAAAAACAGTAACGGTGCGCGGCTGGGTCCGTGCCAACCGGAATTCGAATAAATTCGGCTTCATCAACCTGAACGACGGCTCCTTCTTCAGCCCCGTTCAGATCGTCTATGAGGCGGATAAGCTGGCGAATTTCGATGAGATCGCGGCTCTGAACCTGTCCGCCGCGATTACCGTGACAGGCACCGTCCTCCTGACCCCGGAGGCCCGGCAGCCCTTCGAGATCCACGCCGATCAGGTGACCCTGGACGCCGACTCCGATCCCGACTACCCCCTGCAGAACAAGCGGCACAGCATGGAATTTCTCCGGGAGATCGCCCATCTCAGGCCCCGGAGCAACCTGTTCACCGCGGTCTTCCGGGTCCGCAGCCTGATCGCTTACGCCATCCACCAGTTCTTCCAGGAACGGGATTTCGTCTACGTTCATACCCCGATCATCACAGGCAGTGACGCCGAGGGGGCCGGCGAGATGTTCCGGGTTACCACCCTGGACCCGAAGGAGCCGCCCCTGACCCCGGAGGGACAGGTGGATTTCGGCCAGGATTTCTTCGGCAAAGAGACCAACCTGACCGTCAGCGGTCAGCTGGAGGCGGAGATCTTCGCCCTGGCCTTCCGCAATGTCTACACCTTCGGCCCCACCTTCCGGGCGGAGGACTCCAACACCCAGCGCCACGCCTCGGAGTTCTGGATGATCGAGCCCGAGATCGCCTTCGCCGACCTGGAGGATGACATGCAGCTGGCGGAGGACATGGTGAAGTACATCCTGAACTTCGTCATGGAGAAGGCGCCCGAGGAGATGGAATTCTTCAGCAGGTTCGTGGACAAAGGCCTCCTGGACCGCCTCACCCACGTGGCGACCTCTCCCTTCGAGCGGGTGTCCTACACGGAGGCCGTCGACCTCCTTAAGAAGGCTCCGAAAAAGTTCCAGTACCCGGTCTCCTGGGGCATCGACCTGGCCACCGAGCATGAGCGCTACCTGACGGAGGAGGTCTTCCGGCGGCCTAGCTTCGTCACGGATTATCCGAAGGACATTAAAGCCTTCTACATGCGTCAGAACGACGACGGGAAGACGGTGGCGGCCGCCGATATGCTGGTCCCGGGCATCGGCGAGATCATCGGCGGCTCCCAGCGTGAGGAGCGCCTGGACGTTCTGACCGCCCGCATGCGGGAGCTTGGCATGGACATGAAGAACTACTGGTGGTACATGGACCTCCGGAAGTACGGCGGCGTCAAGCACTCCGGCTACGGCCTCGGCTTCGAACGCATGGTCATGTACGCCACCGGGGTCTCCAACATCCGCGACGTGGAGCCCTTCCCCCGCACTCCGCGGAACGCAGAGTTCTAAACAGCCTGAGGGCGCCGGGCATGAGGATGAGGACCGAAGGGCTCCCCGCCCTTCGTTCTCCATCCCCGGACCCTGCCCCGGGGCTTTCCGGATAAGGAGTCTCCGCAGCGGTTCATCCGCCGCTGCGGAGGCTCCTTTTCTGTCATTCGCCCGGCTGCCCCTGACGTTCTGCCCGATTTCCCGTCGATGTAAAGGTTCGCACTATTCGGAAATAAG